>NZ_AYTW01000061.1 GCF_002752635.1 Mesotoga sp. Brook.08.105.5.1 | reverse complement strand
GGTGTGGAATCTCCCTCGTTATAAATTGCCGGGAATGCAGGCTGGAAGCGGATTGAGACGATCTGAAATTTAGCCAGGAGAGTTCGTTGCCAAAAGGGGGAATTCCAGGATAGGCGTTTATAGAAATCAGAGAAGAGTTCTACTACAACTTAGCCGACTAGATATTTGTTTTGAGGATGGGACAGTGAAAGAGAATATGAGTTTGTACAAACTGCTTCTGGAAGTCCGCAGAGCGAGCTTCATCAAGAAGCGCGAAATCTTCTCCAGGTTCGGTCTTCATCGAGGTCAGCCGCCGTTTCTCTTCCTTTTTTTGAGAGAGATGGAAGGACGGTAAGCGAAATCTCTACAGAAATGGGCCTTTCCGCGGCGACTGTGAGCAAAATGGTGCCGAGAATGGAGTCGTCGGGGTTTGTTAGAAGAGTCAGGACGGATCGGATTTGAGAGTATTCAGGGTTTATTTGACAGAGAAGAGCAGAGAGATCCGGGTCGAACTTGAGCGAACAATGCTAGACGTAGAAAGACAAAACTTTTCTACCTTTTCTGTCGAGAAGCGCGACCTGCTCGAGCGGTTATTGAAGAAACTGAAGGAAAGACTCTCGAAGTGATAATCAAGACCTGACCTACCTAAACGATGGAATGCGGGGTGGAAGACTGGATGAAAAGACTCTTCAAATTCCTCAAACCATACTGGATCTTCGTCGTTCTGGCTCCTTTAGCAATGTTCCTAGAAGTTGCCATCGATCCCTTCCAGCCGAAGTTGCTTGAAGAAATCATAGACGTCGGAACCATGGATCAGAACCTTGACGTAATCGTGAGCGCGGGAAGCAAAATGCTAATGACAACTTTTGTCGGTGTTCTACGAGGAATCGGCCGCGTAATATTTCCGTTGATAGCGGCTCAAAACGCAGGCGCAGATATCCACAGGAGCATTTTCACGAAGGTACAATATCTGTCACGCGCAAAGCTAGACAAATACAGAACCGGATCACTTATCAGAAGAATAACAGATGATATTGTTCAATTTCAGCAGTTCGTGATGATTCTTCTAAGGATGTTCGTTAGTGCTCCAGTGCTGTTCATTGGAAGTCTCATAATGTCATTCTGATAAGCTGGAGACTCTCGCTTATCTTCCTTGTGATAATCCCTCTTGTCACATATCTTACTTTCGCCATTATGAAGAGAGTGTTGCCTCTTTTCTCTCGAGTGCAGCAGGAAATGGACAACGTGAACACTCGTATAAGAGACAACTTGTCTGGAATAAGGGTCGTGAAGTCTCTCGCCTCTGCCGAGTTCGAGTCAAGCAAGTTCAACGGCGCAAATGAAAGCTACACCGCAACTGCAATGAAGGCGGCGAGAACCATGGTGATTATCATGCCGCTTCTCTCACTCATACTGAATCTCGGCATAGTTGCCGTGATATGGTTCGGCGGAATTCAGGTGGAAGCCGGAGGAATGCAGACCGGTCAGATAATGGCTTTTGTAAACTACCTGGGCAGAATGCTTATGTCGATGATGATAGGCATGATGTTGATCTTTGTTTCGAGAGCTCAGGCCTCTGCAAAAAGAGTCCAGAAGTTCTTGACGAAACGGAAGAAGAGGACGTAAAGGCCGGAAAATCCCATGATCTTAGAGGTCCTATCGTCTTTGAAAACGTTGACTTCAGTTACGGAGACGGAGCCAACAAGATACTTCACAATCTGAACTTCAAAATAGACCAGGGTGAGACAGTCGCGTTCCTTGGAGACACCGGTTCGGGAAAATCATCTCTTGTCATTCTGCTTCCCCCCTCCAATTCTACTTGAAGCTGGGCTTTGTCGATACGGACGAGTGGGACGATGAGGAAAAGATATTGATGAAAGACCTCTAGTAACCGTCTTCGGGAAATAGATAGTCGTTGACCCTATCTAGCTTCCCTGCCATCGTTGTAAGCTGATCGGCCTTCAATGATATTTCACATGCTAGAGTAAGGAGGCCGACTGCATCCAGGACATACGAGAGCTTCGAAAGCTTCTCTGCAATATCGCCAAGAACGGGGTTTTTGTACTCCATGAGCCTCAGAAGCTCCACAATCAGAGGAACCGTCTCTTCGAAGATCTCGAGGATCGTTTCCCAGTTGTCGATTCTCTTGTGTTCTCCGAGAACCATGAAAGACCAGTCTTGCAGAGGATCCATCACTTCGGTTCTCATGTTCGCGAAATCCCTGTTCATACTCCAGCAAGCAGCGTAGAGATCGAGATCTGAAATTGGCAATGAAGCCAGACGCGCTGCTCCCGCCAGCGACTCCTCAAGCTCTCTGATCACTGGTTTTGTGAAATTGCGGTAAGTAAGGTCGGTGTAAACGACCTGCCGGATTTCATCTCTGACGCTGCCCTCATCCGAGTCTTCGCCGCCTTTTACCCATCCGACCATGTCGCCCTTTATTAGACTCAGAAGCTCCTCGGCCTTTGAAGGATCGGAAAGATAGGCCCTAAGCTTATTCTTCACAGCTTCAAGCACATCGTCGAGCAGGTCGTTCTTCACATAACTTACGAACTCATCCAGTAGTGCTTCGATTGATATCTGCTGTGCCACGCCGCTCCAGTTACCCGAGATAATGTCGGCGATAATCGAAGCGGTGGAGAGTATTATGTTCTTTGCAGAAGAAATCATGTCAGCGACTTCTTCGGCATGCTCTACTATTCTTCTCGTATCTCGGACCATTTCCAGCAGCTCATTTTCTACTCTCTCCGATTCAATTGCCGCATAGGCCGTTCCATTGAGAAATGCCCCTACCGATACATAGAATCTCTTCATAGCTTCCATTTCCCTGAGGTTCAATCCGTCAGAAGCGATCCCCTCTATCCAATGCAACGACTTTTCGGCAAACTCTTTGGATTCATTTACAGCGATCTTATTGCCGACAAACTCCTCCATGAGGCCTCTAATCTTCACTGATTCGAGAAATGCGTCGCCAGTCTGGGCAACAACGGAATCCGGAAACACTTCTCCCTGAACGAATGAAATCTCTCCTGAGCCTCTCAGTCGAAGTGTTGAATAGCTGTAAGAGCTTCTTCCATATCCATAGAGTCTATAGAGGTACTCTCCCGGATCAACCGACCGCAATTGCAGAACTCCATCTCTCGCAACATAGTTCCAGTTGGAATCGCTGAATGCTTTCAGATCACCCAACTCTCTCAGCAAGTCCATTTCCACGACTTTGTCGGGCAACGCACTACCCTCTTCATCGAAAACAGGAAGGTGGTAGTCCTCTGAACTCTGCAGATAGCCTTCTTCATCGAAAAACGGCGAGTACTTGAATGAGACTTGCTCATCACCCCTTCTCACGTTCACTTCAACTTCGAACCCTTGTTTCCGATAGTACTTTGTGATCTCATCAAGAGCGGATTCCCAGGAGAGGTAGTAAATCGATTCAGAAACGGGCAGCGCATCGACTTCGATGAGATCCTGTTTGAATGGCCAGCCCAGAGAAACGGCTCCTGCCAGATAGTTGAAATTCGATTCGCTCAACGCGGGATTTATGAGCCTGTCATAATTCTCCATGTGAGCCAGAGCAGACTCCTCGGGCTGGAAGTATTCCAGCTCAATGCCCCTTTCCTCCAGCGCGATTTCTACGGCCCTTTTCGTGGCGACACTACCTCCGGAAAAGTACCAGAACGGTCCGTAAACTGTCTCTGGGAGAGTATCAGTAATCACAACGATAACTGCCCTTGCGTCTTCTCTGAAGTCAAGCTGACTGCCAAAGAGTATTGCGTCATAACTCCAGGTGTTTATGTGCCATTCGCCGGCCGTTTCGATTTCCTCGATAGCGAGAAGGAGTTCGTCCCTTTCCATAACTCCATGGAACGGATGGTCCGGTGATTTTCTTCCAGGCTCTTCCAGTGACGATGCTTCAAAGAGCAAAACCGCCACCCTGAAATCACATGAATCGTCTTCGAGTCGATTCACGAATTCCTTCAGTTCTGACTTGATCGACTCGATTTGACCCGCCATTGAGCCCGTCTTATCGATCAGGAAGACCAGGTCGATTTTCGAGGAAGATACTGATCTTTCCCAGAATCCGATGCCACCAAACTGGTCTTCTCTCTGATACGGAGCAATTTCGGCCTTTGACAAGACATTCCCAAACTCGTCAACGAGAGTCTCGGTTATTGCGAAGTCTTCGATTGAGAGTCCCGTAACCGGAACATCGCCGTCTTTGGCGCTGACAGAGCAACAAACCTGATGAATGCCGTTGTAGCTGAAATCCCATATTTGCCAGCTTTTGAATTCAAGTGTTCTCGAATAAGCAGTTGGGGTTAAGAGAAGAGAGAATAACAGAAATAGGAACCCTATCCTTTTCATTTGTTCCACCTCCAGATCGATCGATCAGAGGAGAAGACAAAGAGAACTACTCTCTGTAAGAACATTCTAGCAGATCAACTCAAACAAACGATCATCTGGAGAGCCAGGTGATTGCCCCTGGTTCTCACAAAAAAGAAACAGACCCTGAAGGGCCTGCTCTGGTCAGGAAGCCCTGCACCTTCAACACCACGGATCAAAGGAGCGGGATCTTCTGAGTGCCGAAGATCGATGCCATTTCAACGATTCGGGGGTCTTTCCATATTATCTTTGCACTTGAAAGGGTAAAATCAACGAGGTCTTTATGAGCGGCAAATGAATCGTCGCCGAGAAAGGTGTCAAGGAAGTCCTTCATTTCATCGACAGTGACCTTTGAGAAGCGCACCTGCTGAAGTCTGACCTTCGTTCTTTCCTCAAGCAACTTCTCTTTGTCTCTTTCGAGTTCTGAAAGACGATTTAAGAGACTCTGGGAATAAGTTCCAGATTCGACGGCTCTTGTTATGTTTTGAATGGCCGTTTCTATTGTTTGGATTTCATTGGCAATCTCTTCCACTCTTCCCTTTTGTGACTGACATTCGATCTTCTCATTTGCCATATCCGTGACGGCTCGAACGTCAACATTCGAGACCTGTTCTCTGAGATAGTGAACGATTACATTTGCTATCTTGTCTCTGCCGATTTTATGGTATTTATTATGGCGTTTACGACAGTTCCAGCAGTAGTAGGAACCACCTTTGTTTTTTGCGCCTCCGTAAGACCCACCCGAGAGAGCGAAGCCGCAATCGCCGCAGATCAATTTGCCTTTCAGGAGATAGAGGAGTCTCGACTCTTTCTGAATGCCCGGCATTTTCTGAACCCTTTGCCAGAGGTCGGGTGGCACGATAGCCAGCTTGGGTAAGTCCGCGCGGACTACCTCGCCTTTGTAATAATTAAACCGGCCCTTCTTTTTTCGATCGTTGAAGGAGTAAACGCCTTTATGTTTTTGATTCGAAATAACCCAGTCGATAGAGGCGTTTGTAAAAGCCTTCCCCCTTCGGGTTTTCCACCCCGATTGATTTACGTAGCGGGCTATCTGCATCGTAAGAACGCCCTCCACCCGCATTTCAAAGATCTCTCTTACCACTTGAGCTTCTTTCTCCTCTTTTTCAAAGCTCCAGTCCTTTTCAGAGACCTTAACTTTTCGATAGCCGAAAGGAACGATCCCTCCCAAGTATTGGCCTTTCTTCGCCTTCGTGATCATTCCCCTCATACTGTCTCTCGCAAGTTTCGCAGCGAAATACTCGGCCAGCATTTCTTGATTCGATTCCAGAAGAATGTTTTCGGGGCCTTCAATTGAAGGTTCGGACACAGATATGACTTTGATTCCGTATTCAGCTAAAAGCTCTTTGTATTTCCGAGCATCTAGGTGCGAGCGGGCAAATCTGCTGTGCTCCAGACAATGACATATAATCGAATTTTGATTCAAGAGCATCCTGGATGAGTTTCTGAAAGTCAAGCCTCTTTTCGATGAGAAATGCGGAAACGCCCCGGTCGGCATATTCCTTGACGATCTCGAAACCGTTTTTCTTGCAATATTCGAGTATTCGCTCAGTTTGACCTTCAACTGAAAGCTCTGTCTGATGCTGACTCGAGTATCTTGCGTATATTGCGGCACGCTTCTTTTTGAATGGGAAGTCTGCAATCCTTAATTCATTTACCTCGGTCAAGTCTTGAAGCGATCTTATCAATGAGTGCTATGCTGAAAGGGGATGGCAGTTTTTTGTCATTGAAATAATTAGATCTGTATAACTTGCAGAAATCAATGAGAGTAAGACCAACCGTTTCACCAGTCTGCGAATTTCTCCTGAGAATTATGAAATCGTCCTCAAATGGTTTTCCACGATCCGAGATTTTCCCGCGTTCTTTCACATAAAGAACGTCAGAATAGTCGTCATAGATGATGTTATAGCCATCAATCGTCGTTTTCACAATACTCATCTCCATAAGCGGTCTTGACATAGCCAAAATCCTCATGTTCAAAGTCTACCACAACAGAAATCACTAAGTTATCTGTTCGATTAACTTTAATATAGACATTCACGGTAGGATTCCACGATTCATCTTTTCTGTCTGGATCATCAATAACATCCATGATCTCGTATTCTCTGCCATACATTTCATCATGCCCACTTATTGCATGGTTCCAACTTTCATAAAACAGAACGACTGGAACGTTTCTTGTGTGGCTATGAGGTCCTGTCTTCCAGTATATTTGTCTTCCTTTGAATTTCTCGGGGCGCATAAGCCTAACCTTCTTTTTTGCTCTTCTTTTCATCTAATATAATTTGTCCAAATCGTTCCTCATATCTCTGTATCTGCTTACCCAGGATCATGTAGAAAGACTTTGCGTGTTGGGGACTCAAATAGACTCTGATAACGCTTTCCTCAATAACACCTCCAGAAAAATCATTCCTACCGAAATCAATAATGAAATCGTATAAGCCCACCTTGAATCCGGCGAAATTTGCGTAAAATGTTCTTTCTGAAGGAACCTCCGGTGCTCCAACCTCTTTTCTTGCTGCTTGTTTCTTCTCTTCCATCTCACACCTCCACTTTTTTGTGATAAACTGCCCTACTGAAACAATTCTCTTGTCTTTTCTACCCAATGGTCTCCGGGATTTGACTTACAAATATAGTGAAAACACGGATTGATCTGAATCCCGATTTTCTTTATCTCTTTCCTCAACTTATAGGCGAGTTTCAAGTTCTCGGTTGCCGCCTTCTTTGCTTTTTCTGGCATTTCTAACTTTTTATATGCATTCATTGCCGATATGTGCAAATAATAAAGGGAAAATACTGTGGCTGCTTTCTTCTCGCCAATAAGATACTCATATAGTTTAACTGAAAGGTTCGCATCAACAGAAATCAAATCCGACAAAACGCACCAGAAGACATCAATTGCTTTCTGTTGCACATTTTCCATCTCTTGATCATCCGATATATATCCAGGAGTATATTCGCCATTGATTAGCCATTCACCAGCTAGTTGCAAAAGAGATTCCTTTTCATGTGCGGAAAGTTTTTTCCAAAACTTCTCCATCCTATAGAATCTTATCGCCCCTTTCATTGTAGAAAACCACCTCTTCATACTTCCAGTATATGGACTCCCTTTTCATGAGTATTTCGAATATTGCGGAACTGAATCATTTTATGGCGGAGATTTGCCAATGATTGATCAACTTCGGGACTCCATAGCTTCTCTCATTGGAGATGAATGCTAGATTGCCATTTCCCGCTCTGTACTTTCTCATCAGGTCGCCACGCCACATAAGATCACTTCCTTTGACTCTTTTATTCTCTTTCTTCAACTTCTGTTATCTCTAACTTGAAGACCGTTTTTCTTTCCGTTTGCGGTTCCCAGATTAAATATCTCGGAGTATCTTGAGTCTTAAAAGCGATGAATAGAGAAGCATAACTAGATGTATATTGCTCGGCAGGAGCCAGCTCACCTTCCCGTCTCATTTCTTCGGAGTATTTCTTTCCATATAAAGGATCTGGATAAATAATCTCTCCCAATAATGTCTGCAACTTGAAGTCTTTGTAAGAAAAGCTCAGCGTTTCATTTAGCTTGCTTCTAACGCTTACCCCAAAACGAATGTACTCGCAATTCAATTCCTCAAGGTACGCCATTTCCTTCGATATACTTCGCCAGTATGCGATGTTTCTAAGTTCTGAATCAGTGACAAACAATGCTTTCTTTGCGAAAAAGATTTCTATACTAAGCCCCGCTCCTTCAGCGGATGTGCCTTGAGTTCCCTCAAAAACTAAAGGCTCATTATTGCCCGGTGGTTCCGGCTCTCCTTGACTAAGTTCTTTATTACTAACATCTAGTACCCCCGTCATAACCAAAAACAAGACAGCAACTAAGGCGGCAATTACAGTAAGAAGAAGAAGCGTGCTCTTTTTCATTGTCAAACCTCCGTTGTCAAAATAGCCTCGTTCCATAGCCCATCCCCCAACAGGCCAATTTCCAAACTAAGGTATGCTTCCCTATATGAGAGAATAACGCTTATTGCTGCGCATTCCTAATCCATTTTTGAGGCGGTATGAATTGATGTCTGTGCACTGAGTTTCAATACTTCAAAGCCATTTATTCTCCACTTTTATAGAATTGCTTGATAACCCCAACCCGAAGGGATCTCAGAATCCCGGTTCCTTTTTCCTCGCTCATAGCTCCTTAGGACGGGAAATGGTCTCAAGCTCTTTCGAGTGGTCTATTCGTTAGGATTGGTTGAAATCTCTTCTTCGGGTGACTTAACGTATGTAACGGAAATCTTCTTTGCAGATCGGTTATTCCCCAGAAGCCCCAGACCACCGAAGGCCACAACTTTTGCGAAAGTCTTGAACATTCGAATCTCTCCGCCATCATTTGCTTGAGATTGAACGGCATAGCCATCTGCCATCATCACTGCCATGTGTTCTTCGATCGTCTTGCGCTTGAAGTAGTACTGTTTTTTGAATGTGCCTTTGAGTTCGTAAGTAATGATTTTGACTTCAGGCAGTCCGCTTTCCTTTGCCCTTTTCTTCTTCATTACGTACCTCCCATATTATCTCGTACGCAGCTTCCCCAAAATGACCGCTAAAGACTTACTGTCCTACTTATAGCTTCTCCAATAATCTTCGCTTCTTTGAAATTCTCTTTTTCAGGATTGAGTGCAATATATATGAACTTGCCATCAAACAGCCTGCACTCTCTCAGATATAATTGTCCCTCCACTTCTATGAGCGCAATCATGCCGCTTTCCGGTTCTTTCGCTTCCGAAATGAAAACGTGCTCACCATTTCCAATTAGAGGCTCCATACTGGAATCCGCAACGACGATAACTGAAACACCCTCAAAATCGTAGACCATGTAATCAACTACCTCCATTCTTTTGGCAGGCAGTACGATCACAGGAATTTTTCTGCTCCCCTTTCCTACTAACAGGACTTCTTTCAATTTGAGATCGGCAGGAACTATCTGGAGTACTTCGCAGATTTTGTCAACGTGCACTTTCTTCACGTTCGCACCCTCTTCCCACCTCCTCACTGCACCTTCAGTTACTCCTATTGCAGCAGCAAAGCTGTTCCTGCTGTAATATTTATTCCGGTAATACTCCGCGAGTTTAGCTCCTGAAATGATCATAGAACACCCCTAAAAATGAAATCAACTAATTCGTATGAATTCTAGCATAAAGCAACGAGACGATGCAAACATCATCAAAGCGTGCTGATAATGCTAGCTACAGTGCAAAACCTGTAACGATTCGTAGTATATCGTAGTTATTCCTCCGTGCATGTTTTATTGCAAATAATGTGGTTCGGAATAACTCGTAGTGCAGGCATATACTTAATGCGAACGCAAGGAGGTATCAAATGGCTGTATTGGAGACTATTACATCATTTGCAAGGAAGAATAAGATCAATCCGAGGCTCATTCATGCTCTGGTCGAAAGATACAGGATTGAGCCCGACGCAGTTCATGAAAAGGTGAAGTTCTATCAACCAGATAGACTGCGTGAGCTCGTAAACAAAGTCGATAGCGTAATGAGGGTGATGAAATGAATCGCGTAGCCGAGAGGTCAGCGGAACTCTATCTCAAGAGGAGGAAAGAGAGTGAAGACCAAAGTCAGGTTAAGGGATCTCGAAAAAAGGGTTAGCTATTCCAAGAGAATTATGAGGTGGGCGTTTTGAGCATTGCGGGAGAGCGACAAGATCTCATTGACGAGATGGAAAATATCTTGTCAGAAATGAAGGGGGCTGATCAGGAGAAAAGAATGGAATTGGAGGAGTTGCTTAAAGAGAAATGGATCGAGCTTAAGGATTTTGACAGAGAGGTTAGGCGACTCAAAGGGTATAGATAAGGCCTCTCCGAAGAGAGACCCTTTGAGTTTCATGCTGAAAAATTATACCACAAGGAGGGTTCAAGATGAAAAGTGTTGACGTGATGTTTCTCCCGGGCGATAAGGTTTACCTTGAATGGGAGCTCGATCTGGGCTCTTTTACACCGGGAGACGTGGTGGAGACTCGAATTGGTGAATCCCAAAACACCTATATGGTTCATTTCAATAACGGAACGGCAGAATATCCGGAACACGAACTCGTTGACCATCCGGCGGCCAAGAAAAGAATCATCGCATTCTACAATGAGCAAATCGCAAGATTGGAGGGAGAGTTGTGCTAGACCACTTGCTTCCTTTAAGTGGGAGTCGAATTGATACATATCTCCGCTGCCCCAGACGGTTCTATATCGATAGGGTTTTGGGAGAGAAAGCGCCAGAGACCCCGGCGATGATTTTAGGAAAGGCTGTTCACGAGGCTTTAGAAATTTGGGTGAAGACAGGGGACAACGAGAAAGCTCTCGAAAAGATTGATTTCATTGATGACTACGAAACCGCCTTCAGGAGATTCACTTCAGGAAAGAGCCTTCTCAAGGGTTTTAACCCGAGGGCTCTGGAATTGAAATTCGGTCTTACGAAAGAGCTTAATCCTACCGGCTTCGACTCAGAGGACTGCTTCTTCCGTGGGATCATCGATTTAGTCTGCAAGAACGATTCCGGCTTTGAAGTGTATGACTACAAGTCTGGCTGGTCGAGACCCGATCCTAGACAGATCTTCGCCTATTCAATGGCTCTCAATAGGTTTGATAAAGACGTAAACAAAGCCGGCTTTATCCTGCTCGCCTCCCTCGAGGTGATTGATTTCTTTATCGGCGAGGACGAGTTGGAGGCCCAGCCCGGATTCTATTCATGGTCTATAACGAGCTTGACCAGAAGGAAACCGAAGATGACTTTCCTCAGAACTTCACGTCCTGCGGGTACTGCCCTTTCAGAAAGATGTGTTTTGACAACGGAGACGACTTCGAGGCGAAGATCAAGAACGCTTTCTTGAAGAGTGAGGCAGCTAAGGAGGTTAGGGCAGAGGCAAGAGAGATCGTAAAGAAAACAGGGGAGCCCATTCAGTTGAGTGAAGAGACGGCTTACGGACAGGTTGAAACGGTGAAGATAGACGTGGCCGGTAAGAAGGAAGAGAAGAAAGAGAATGAACTGAGGTTGATGAGGTGGCTCGTGGAAACCAACCCGGAATATATCAATATATCTTCCACAATACCTCAGGACTTGGAGATGCCGGAAGTTCTTCAACGCACCTGTGATGGTATAAAAGGAGATGAAAAGATGAAAAATATCTGTGTTTGGGTAGATGACCGCACCGCAAAAGCGTATAAGATCTGGCTGATTCAAAACGGGCTTTCAAGGCAAAGGCACCTAAACGACTTTATAAGAGAGGCGTGCGGGACCGCTAGAAGTCTCGCATTCGCTCTCGTTTGGGGAGTCGAGACTCTCGAAAACCTTTGCGAACGTTTCGAGATAACAACTGAGAAGCCGAAAGATATGAGGAAATCCCCCTGCCGCTGGAAGGCGACAAGGGAGTAACGATCTACAAGAATTACGACGGATCCATCAAGAATGAGAAAGACCTTTTCTCGTACCTTACAAAGAATTTCGAAGCCGACGAGATTAGATCAATCAGAAATGCCTGTGTAAGAAGAGGATTGATCATTAAGAAAGTCAAACAAGAAAGGGCCTCCCGAAAGGGAGGTTCATTTTTTCACGTTTAATCGCGTCATATTCAAAAGTTTTCGTCCGTCAGTATGAATTTTTACACTATTTAAGGAAAAACTTGCGAATATGCACCGGTTTTCGCCCACATTTTGATATAAGTCCGGCTGTTAACATATTTTCATTTGCGTTTCTGGAATCGGGTGGCAATAACGTTATCGGATCGAATCCGTGGTGTCGTGACTGGTCAGGAAGCGGGGACTTGAACCCCGGACCTCTGGTTCCCGAAACCAGCGTTCTACCAACTGAACTACTTCCTGTCTCGAGAATTCTATCACGTGTCGTCTTCACTTTCAAGAACGCTATTTCCCTCGATAAAGGCGCTGCCGGCTACTAAATCATCAACATAGAATACCGCAAGCTGTCCCGGTGTAACCGCCCAAACTCCTTCGGGGAAGTCTACCCTGACTCTATCGTCACCGATTAAGAATACTCTTGCAGAAACGGACCTCATCGAGCTCCGAATCTTGCACTCGCAATCAAACGCTTCAGCCGGATCAACAAACCAATTAAGATCTCTTCCGATGAGAGAGTAGGACACTAATCTCTCCCTCTGTGAGAGGACAAGCCTGTTCTTATCAGTATCGAGCCTCTTCACGTAATAGCGTCCCTCGCTCGAAATGCCGATCCCCTTGCGCTGCCCAATCGTATAGCCGAAAAGCCCGGTGTGTCTTCCCAGAAGATTACCCATTTCATCCTCAATAGGCCCCGGTTCATCCTTCACGCCACGAGACTTGAGAAAGCTTCTGTAATCCCCGTGAGGTATGAAACAAATCTCCTGAGAGTCCTTCTTTGAATGAACGGGAAGAGAAAGCCGACTGGCTTCTTGCCTCACTTCCTCTTTTGTCGTGTCGCCTAGAGGGAAGAGGATTCTCCCAAGCTTGCTCTTCCTGATTCGCGAGAGGAAATACGACTGATCCTTTGAATTATCAAGAGCTCTCGAAATGAATAACTCATTATCATGCGCGGCCAATCTCGCGTAATGGCCGGTCGCTATCTTTTCAACTCCAAACGAGCTCATTTTCTCCAGCAGCAACCCGAATTTTATCGAATCGTTGCAAACCACGCACGGATTGGGCGTCTCTCCGCTCATATACGAACAAACAAAGTATTCGAGAATCGATTCGAATTCTTCTCTTAGATCCACGATCACCAGCTCTATTCCGAGGTGTTCGGCAACGCCTTTTGCCTCTTGTACAGCCGGGTTATCGAGTGAACTGCCCGGAATAACGATCATGTGATAACCAATTACATCGTTTCCCTGTCTAATTAATCGAGCGGCCGCGACGGCACTGTCGACACCCCCACTCAATGCTATACCTAATTTCATGATAATCACCATCTCTATGTTAACAGCTGTTTTTGGCTCAAGTGTTGCTAAAGAGTATAATATCAATGGGCGATCCGCGGCGCACTCTGATTTTCGGCACCGTTTCGGCACCCGTTGATGACAACAGTCGAACTCGAAAACGGATTTTGAAAGCCCGGGCGATCGATTTTCAACTGCGGTGGTTCTATTTCGTATTGAACCCATAGCGCAAGAAGAAAGTCAGGTTCTCAGTATTGAAAGCTAATGGATATACAATCAATTCATCTTCAGTTTAAGGAGGGGTATCATGAAGAAAACATTGCTAGTAATGCTTGCTCTGGTGATTTTGGGAGGCTTTGCCTTTGGAGCAAAATACGTTGTCGGAACGAGCGCTGACTTTCCGCCTTTCGAGTCTGTGGAAAACGGGGTGTTTGTAGGCTTCGACATCGACCTAATCAAAGCTATTGCAGAAGAGATGGGCTTTGAAGTCGAGATCAGAGATATGAGCTTTGATTCACTTATTGCCGCGCTCGTGTCGGGAAACCTCGATATCGTTATCTCCGGAATGACTATTACAGATGAAAGAGAAGAGGTTGTCTCTTTCTCGAAGCCATACTGGACGGCAGATCAGAGCGTAGTCGTTCGAGAAGACAGCGAAATGAGCGTCACTGTGTTGTTTGGCAAACACAACATAGGGGTACAGACAGGTACGACCGGAGACATCTGGGTAGAGGAAAATCTTGTTGAAACGAAGATCCTCACAGGCGATTTCAAGAGGTACGACACTTACGTTCTCGCCATGACTGACCTTGTAAACAGGAATGTAGATGCGATAGTCCTGGACGCACCGGTTGCTGAAAGCTTCGCTGAGGTCAGACCAGTGAAAATCGTGGCTATAATCAAGACTTACGAGGATTACGGAATAGCAGTAAACAAGGCTAACAAGGAGCTTCTTGAGCTTATCAACGAAGGGATTTCCAGGCTCGAAGAATCCGGAAAACTGAACGAACTTAATCTAAAGCACTTCTGATTGAAGGGCGGAGGTAGCCATAGATAAACTCGGATTAATAGTCGATTCTTTGCCCGCACTTCTGAGAGGATTGTGGGTAACACTTCAAATAACGTTTCTAACTCTGGGGTTGGGCCTGATTCTGGCCCTCCCCATTTCTTTTGGTCAAGTGTACGGCAATAAATGGCTTAAGGTATTCATCGCGGTCTACGAAAAAGTTCTGCGGAGCATTCCTGAACTTGTGATCCTCTTTCTCATATTCTACGGATTTCCTAGAATTGGAATAAGATTCTCTCCCTTTGCCGCGGTCGTAATCGGGCTTGGCTTCCGATCATCTGCCTATCAGTCCCAGATCTTCAGGGGAGCTATAAACTCCGTAAGTTCTACTCAGATGAGAGCTGCGAGATCATTGGGAATGACCAATTTTAATGGATTCATCAATGTCGTACTTCCCCAGGCTGTGAGGATCGCTCTTCCACCCTGGACAAACGAGTTCACCATCGTACTGAAGGACTCCTCGCTGGCATACGCTCTAGGAGTTACAGAGCTTCTCCGTCAGGGAGGATACATTATTGCCACGAAGTATGAGCCCATGTTGATCTACCTCACAGTGGCCGCAATGTACTTCGTCGTTACGATCGTCATTAACAAGAGTTTGGGAAGCGTGGAAAAACGCCTTGCAGTACCCGGATTCGATATAAAGGAGACGGTAAGATGACCAACGATAAAGTCGTGCTAAGAGTCGAGAACCTGAAGAAATCCTTTGGCGATAATGAAGTCCTTAAGGGTGTATCTTTCGAAATGAAAGAGGGAGAGACCAAAGTGATAATCGGCCCGAGCGGAACCGGAAAGAGCACTCTCCTGGCCTGTATCAACATGCTAGTCTCTCCAAACGACGGCAGAATTTGGCTTGAAAATGAAGAGATCACTTCTGCAAAGAACATAAACAAGATTCGTCAGGAGATAGGGTTTGTGTTCCAGGATTTCGGCTTGTTCAATCATCTTACAGCTCTCAGAAATGTTATGGTCGGCCTGACAAAAGTCAAGAAGATGGAAAAGAGCGCAGCAAAGGACCTTGCAATGGAGGAGCTGAAAAGAGTTGGGCTCGAGAAGGAAGCGAAGTTGTATCCTGCTCAGCTCTCTGGCGGTCAGAAGCAGAGAGTCGGGATAGCACGTGCGCTTGCCATGCAACCGAAGATTATCCTCTTCGACGAACCGACTTCTGCACTTGATCCAGAACTGATCGGCGAGGTCCTCTCAGTCATGAAGAATCTGGCTGAAAGCGGCATGACGATGCTGGTAGTCACTCACGAAATGGGATTTGCCAGAACCGTTTCGGACGAGATCATCTTCATGGAGCACGGTCACATAGTCGAGCAGAGTTCTCCGGAAGAGATGTTCAAGAACCCCAAGAACCCTCGCACAAAGGAATTCCTCTTTAAGCTCAACGAGCTGTACGGGGAGTGAATGAATTGGAGAGAATCTGGAAGATCGTTGTCAACCACTGGCCAAAACTCCTTGAAGGGCTCGGCGTAACGCTGGAAATGACTCTTATAGCCGTGGTCATAGGCTTTGTAATTGGGGTGATTCTTGCAATCGCAAGAGTATATGGAAACAAGTTCTTCTATGCTATTTCTACGGCGATTATTGAAGTGATCAGGGGAACTCCGCTGCTTGTTCAGCTGTTTATTCTGTACTACGGCCTTCCGCCCCTTGGAATGAACCTAACGCCTTTCACCGCGGCGATAATCGGTTTCGCAATAAACAGCGGATGTTATCAAGCAGAGTATTTGCGAGGCTCTATTCAGTCCATTGCGGGGAACCAGATGAAAGCCGCAAGATCCCTTGGAATGACAAAGTGGCAGGCGATAATGCAGATTATTATGCCCCAAGCGTTTAGAAGAGTTATCCCGGCGTGGACAAATGAGTTCATATACCTCCTGAAATACACCTCTCTAGCCTATATAGTTGGAGCACCGGAACTTATGGCCCAGGCAAAGTTCATAGCTTCTAGAAACTTCCAGTTTTTCGAAGTCTATCTCGTGGTTGGCGTTATTTATCTCGTTGTGGTTCTCTTCTTCACAAAGCTTTTCAGCATACTCGAGAAGAAGGTCGAGATTCCGGGCCTTGAGTGGGTTAGATAGAGCGATTGTGGTAAGTCTTTTTCTGATGGAGACTGCCTGATGATGAAAGATCGAACATACTCTTCAATTTTGATAACTCTCTCTGGAGGTGGGTAGGTGCAAATCGATGGAGAACATTTGACACTCTCTGGTCTCTACAATGTAGCATTTGGAAATGAGTTCTGCTCAATCAATGAACTCTCTGCCAAACTCCTCGATGAAAGAAGAGAGTCTCTGGAAACGAATAGCATGAAGAAGACGATTTACGGCGTGAATACGGGATTTGGAGTTATGGCCGATCATCGGATCTCCCCGAAAGACCTGGACGCACTGCAGAGAAATATCGTTCTCTCTCACGCGGCCGGAGTGGGCGAACCACTGAAAGAAGAACATGTCAGAGCGGTAATGTTGGTTAGAGCCAATTCACTCCTGAAGGGCTATTCAGGAGTTAGAAAGTGTGTGGTTCAGAGAATTCTCGATCTCCTGAACAATGGAATCGTACCGATTGTCCCGGCAAAGGGTTCCGTTGGAGCGAGCGGCGATCTTGCCCCTTTGGCACATATAGCGATGACGCTTATTGGTGAGGGGGACTGCCTCGTTGACGGAAAGCTCGTTTCTTCCTCACAGGCTCTTGCCAGCAAATGCCTTGAACCGCTTGTTTTGAAGGCCAAAGAAGGCCTCAGCCTTCTGAATGGAACCGCCCTGATGGCCGGATTGGCCGGGTGCTCAACCTATACTGCGTCGAGGCTACTCGATCAAGCTATCCTTGTAGCTGCGATGTCCGTCGATGCGCTGATGGGCAGTACCTCTCCATTTGACGAGAGAGTTCACAAAGCAAGACCTCATCGCGGTCAGACATATGTTGCGAAAAAGCTTAGAGAGTCTCTCGAGGGAAGTGAGATAAGGACTTCTCATCTCGATTGCGATAGAGTTCAGGACGCATACACGCTCAGGACTATCCCTCAGGTTTACGGAGCGGTGAAGGATACCATCGAATACGCAGAAACCGTCCTTGAGACCGAGATCAACTCGGCGACCGATAATCCTTTGATATTCGAAAACGGGGACGCGATTTCCGGAGGCAACTTCCACGGGGAGCCCGTAGCTCTAGTGGCAGACTTCCTCTCAATAGCTCTTACAGACCTCGGTAATATGATTGAGAGAAGAATAGACAGACTCGTAAATCCAAAGCTAAATGATCTGCCCGCCTTTCTGACAAACGGAGAAGAAGGTCTCAATTCCGGATACATGATCTGGCAGTACACGGCTGCCGCACTGGCTTCAGAGAACAAGACCCTTGCGCATCCGGCCTCTGCCGACTCGATTCCCACATCCGGGTTTCAGGAAGACCATGTGAGCATGGGAGCCTGGGGAGCAAGAAAACTCTGGTCGATACTGGACAACGTTGCGACCCTTATCTCTATTGAGGCGCTTCTCGCATTCAGAGCTCTGTCGTTTCGACATCCCAAGAAGTCCGGTTCTGTTATAGAGCAGCTGTTTGAAGAGATTGCAGGCATCGTTCCCGATCACAGAGAGGATCGTTATTTTGGAACGGAGTTTTCAAGTGTAAGAGAACTTCTATTTAAGAGGGCCGGTCTATAAGTAGATTGGTTTTCATAGAAGGAACTATCGATGAAAAGTTTTAATTGCACTCTAATTCCAGAAAAAAGAGGACGATTATTCGTCCTCTCGTGGAATTCTTGGTGCCGGGGGCGGGACTTGAACCCGCACAGGCGGTATGCCCACATGAACCTGAATCATGCGTGTCTGCCAATTTCACCACCCCGGCATCGCACAAATAGTAGTTTATCATTCGCTGTGAGAGGTGTCAAGAGTCAATGAAGGAAGAGACTGCACAGTCAATTATACGTTTGTTTGCACTGGTTATCTTTGCATGTTCCTTTCCAACTATGCTTACTGCTTCGTACGATAATAGAGGAGTCGTTGCCCTCTTTCTGAACGACCCGGCATATGAAGCCAAGCTATCACCGATAGAGCGTTCGCTTGCGGAACAGGGTATCAGGTACAGGATCTTCAAGATATTCAACGATGAGCTTCCCGAAGATGAAAACGAATACGCAGGCGTTATTATTGCAGGCGGCGATTCAATGAGGAACTACATCGACTGGAACAATAAGGTCTATCAGGGCGGAGAAATAATACTGAGGGGCGAAGTCCCGATACTTGGTATTTGTCTGGGTCATCAGATAGTCTCGAGAGTGTACGGTTCCGTTCTATATTACAGTGAGGAGCGCCGCTGGCACGAAGTAAGTTTTGTGAAAGAGGACAGGGTTCTCGAGGGGTTTGACGGAAGCCTTCTCGTATGGGAGAATCATGCCTACGCCGTCGCCTCGATTCCAGATCAATTCGAACTCTTTGCCAGGGGGAACGTAACCCCTATTCAAATGATCAAACACAAAGAAAAGGAGATCTACAGCGTTCAATTTCATCCGGAAACCCAGGCAGGTTTCCTCGGTAACCCGCCAGGCTGGAAGCTCATAAAGAACTTTGCAGAACTGGCAAAGGCCACTATCGAAGACCCGCCGCTGCCGACGGATAGAAGAAGAGTATTCCCCTACTGACCTTTCGACGATTGGCAAGTCCTTAATGGTCAAATGAATTCCGTTTTGTTCGACCCGAGATTTTGCAAATGGGGAGGAGTGCGGAGAGATGGAGATAAGATAAGTCAATCCCTAATCACTCTCCGTGAGAGTTGTAAGGTATGAGTATTCAAGTGATAGATACTTTGACCTTTCAATAGAACGTACAGCGGCATATGGACGATTCAAATCTCCGTTAAGAGGTTTTCAGCCCAATACATTAAAGGCTTTGCCCACAGTATAAAAGAACCATTCAAGTCGTCGCCCATTGTTTAGGCGCTCACGAAAACGGTAAGGAGCTGGGGCTTTTGCTCTTAGAGAGAGAATGGAACGACTCTCTCCGTATCTGGGACGTCCTTGTCTGGAAGGAGTATAGACGAACAGGCGTTGGCACGGAACTTATGAATACCGCAAAAAAGAAGAAAAGGGATTGAGACGTCTAGTACTGGAAACTCAAAGCAGCAACTTTCCCGCGATCTCTTTCTACCTCAAGTATGGATTCGAGCTGAACGGGTTCGACACTGCCTGCTACACAAATAGAGATATCGATAACCAGAGTTCAGCATGGAATTCCACTATCTTCTTTAGATAGGGCGCGCGTCCTAGAGGATCTTCTCGCTTCTGGTCTTGTCTGCAATTGTCGGGATTCGTACCACCTAGCATCATTTATGTAAACCTCTCAGCAGCCCTTCATCAGCCGCTAATTATTGTCGATACGATGAATGCACAGTAGATAATCATCAGCAGAACACCTTTTGGCCTGTCAAGTCTTTTTGTTCTGAGCAGAAGCAACGGCAGAACTATGGAGAGTCCCAGTGCAAAAGAGATTTCGACAACGAGAGACCTGTGGGCCAATATAGGCGATATCGTTGCCGAAACTCCCAGAACAAGAAGCAAGTTGAAGATATTCGATCCCACCACATTTCCTATGGCGAGATCACTGCGGTTCTTCTTCCCCGCCGCAACAGTGGTTACAAGCTCCGGAAGAGACGTCCCAAAGGCAACAATAGTCGTTCCTATAACCATATCGCTGACTCCGAAAACGCGAGCTATCGACGATCCCCCGTTAACCACAAGATTACCTCCGATAATTACACCGGCCGTTCCCCCGATAGTTGCCAGCCAGGCAAGTACCGGATACTTCTCAAAGAGCTCTATGTCTCTCTTTCCTTCTACTTCAACAATGTCGGAGATCTTTCTGTCTCTCTTCGCCATTGCGAACACATACATCATAAAGATGACAAAGAAAGTAGTCAACACTATTCCGTCGCTTCGCTGAAGACCGTTGCCATTTCCAAGTATCAATGCTCCGCTTGCAACAGTGATCAATATCACAAATGGTATTTCATAGCTCATAGTTGTCTTGCTTACGCCAAGAGGCGTCAAGAAAGCCGCGACTCCGAGGATCAGCGCCATGTTGGCGATATTAGATCCGAGAACGTTACCGAGAGCGATTCCGGAGCCCTTGACGGCTGCCTGAACGCTCACCGCAAGCTCCGGTGCGGAAGTTCCTAGAGCGACAATGGTCAGTCCGATAAGCAATTCAGAAATCCCGAGATTCTTGGCAATCGCCACAGATCCATCTATAAGAAAATCGGCTCCCTTGATCAGCAGAATAAAACCTGCGGCTAGCATCAGTAGGGCTATAAACAACGGCCACACCTCCACGAAAAGCAGCGGCATCCGCCGCCGCAACAAGACCATTATATTCAGTTTCGGTGAAGGAAAGGTTCTTACTTTATGACAGCGAGTTCCTTCCCGATCATCTCGAACTTTGAAACCGCAAAATCGAGATCCTTTCTTGAGTGAGCGGCACTTATCATGACTCTTATTCTTGCCTTTCCTTTCGGGACAGTAGGAAAACCGATAGAACTTGCGAATATCCCTTCTTCAAAGAGCCTCCTGGAAAACGCTGCGGAAAGCTTCGCATCGTAGAGCATCACAGGAGTTATGGGTGTCTCGGTATGACCCGTATCAAACCCCAACGCTTTCAGCTGGTCCTTGAAGTAATCCGCGTTATTCCAGAGAGTCCTGACCAACTCATCGGATGAAGAGAGTTTCCTGACGGCCGCTATTGCCGCAGCGGTTTCGGCCGGAGAGAGGGATGAACTGAAGAGAAACGGGCGCGCCTTCTGCTTCAGGTAATCGATCAGAGTCTTCTTGCCAGCAACGAATCCTCCGACTATACCAAAGGCCTTAGAAAGAGTTCCGACTTCAATATCCACGCTTTCATGCAATCCGAAGTGGTCGACTATTCCTCTCCCGTGGCTCCCAAGGACGCCTTCGCCGTGAGCATCGTCAACCATCAGAATCGCACCGTATTTGTTCGTCTTTTCGACGATTGCAGGCAGCGGAGCAAGATCACCGTCCATCGAAAAGACGCCGTCAGTTATTACTAGCTTTCTCCTTGCCCCATCGGACTCGGCCTTTTTCAGTTGAGTCTCCAGATCATTTACATCTTTATGTTTCCATACATATCTTTTGGCCTTTGCAAGCCTTACTCCATCGATTATGCTGGCGTGGTTAAGTTCGTCAGAGAGAATCGCATCTTCTTCGGATACGATCGGGGCAATCACCGCCTGGTTTGCATTGAAACCGGATTGGACGACTAGTGTAGATTCAACTCTCTTGAAAGCCGCAAGCTCCTTTTCAAGGACATTGTGCAATTGAAGTGTCCCGGCGATCGACCTTACAGCTCCAGGCCCGACACCCCATTTTCTGACACCGTCGATCGCGGCTTCCTTAAGCTCTTCATCAAAACATAGCCCGAGATAGTTGTTTGAGCACATGTTGAGGACCTTTTTCCCCTCGATATTCAGCCAGGCGCCCTGGGGAGATTCCAGTGTTCTGATCTTCACCAGCAAACCCTTTTCTTCTAGCTCTTCCATCTCCTGCTTGAGTACATTAAAGTCAAACATCTAAACACCTCCGTAAAACCAATCAGAATTCGAGGACAACTTTTCCAGAAACTCCCTTCTTCATCGCGTCGAATCCCTCTTCGAATCTCTCGGCCGGAAGAATATGTGTGACAACCGGAGAAAGGTCGATCCTCTTGTTCTTGAGCAATTGAGTCGCCACCTGCCAGGTCTCAAACATCTTTCTTCCTGTTATGCCGTACATAGTTAAGCCCTTGAAAGTGAACAGGCCGTTTATATCAAATGACACATCACCTGGAAAGACCCCTAGCAGCGAGACAACGCCTCCGTTCGTAAGACTTCGAAGTCCCTGCTCAAAGGCGGTTGAATTGCCGGACATCTCCAGAAAAACATCTGCTCCGTTTTCTTCGGTTATCGTCCTGACTCTCGAAGGGACGTCTTCCTTTGTGGGATCGATGATTGTGTCCGCTCCCATCTTTCTTGCCAGGCCCTTTCTAAACTCTTTTATCTCCGTCACAATAACCTGTGCCGCTCCGGAAACTTTCGCCACTGCAACTGCCATAACGCCTATCGGTCCGGCACCGGTGATCAAGACATTCTTTCCAGTGAGATCCGTTACCAGCGCAGTGTGGATTGCGTTTCCAAATGGTTCCATAATCGATGCATACTCCAGAGGAATCGAAGGATCGACTTTCCACAAAACCACTTCCGGTACCCTAACATATTCTGCGAATACCCCATCTCTATGAACACCGAGGATCTCCATGTCTTTACAGATATGCATCTTCCCGGTCTTGCACTGAAGACATTTCTGGCAAGGAATATGGGTTTCCGAGACTACAGAATCCCCGACAGAAACTGATGAGACCTCTCCGCCAATGTCTACGACCTCTCCGGTAAATTCATGACCTCCTATCTGAGGCGGCCTGATTCTCTCCTGCGACCATTTGTCCCAGTCGTAAATATGAAGATCGGTCCCGCAAATGGAAGCTCGCTTGACCTTCACAAGTACGTCGTGCGGACCGAGTTCACGCGGGACCGGAACCCTTTTCAGCGTCAGGCCCGGCTCCCGCCTTTCCTTCAATATTGCAACCATAGTATCCGATTCCAACAAAATTCCCCCCTTTCATTTATTACTCTACATTCCAATTGTAAGTTAAGGTTTGGGTTTCAGAAAACTCACCGCCGGTCATCTATAACCAATTGATGATGTTGACGGCGCTCGACTTGTTTAATCCTTCTTATAGCGTACCGAATAGAAAACATGAGAGAACATGGCTTCCAGATGAAGAGGCCGGACAAAAACACAAAGGACAATAGACCGATCATTATCATAGTGAACTCTGTTCAGGGACTGTTGAAACTATTTGCCGGCAGTCTTCAAAAAAAGAGTACGGAACAATCTCTCCCAATTCTTTATCTTACTCGATTCATAACAAAAACGTTAGTGATCTGTGACTGCTTGTCTTTGGTTTCCAGATAGATAGAAACCGATTATCAGGTTTCTTCGCTCCAATTGACCAATAATGGCGTTTTTTGAGAAGAGGCCATTATTACTTCACATGGTATTATCATTTCGAGTAGTGCAGTGTTATGTTTTATTTTAATCTTAATGAGTATTACATGCCCTACTCTGTCCTGAGTTAGTGATCGGGTACCGGTTTGTGATGAAGCCCACTGCTGCAGTCTTGATTCGCACCCATTTGTTGCTCTCATTCTGCATAGTTGACAAGTCTAATATGTTAATGCTTAAGCTGTGCTTTGAGTAACTATCGATTATTCTGGGGTAGCTTCGGCTATAGACGATCATAATTGTGGAGGTGAGGCAAGTGAAGAAAATTCTCGTTCTAGCCGTAGTTCTGCTTCTGGGATTTGTTTTGTTTGCAGTTGACCCGATCGTTATTGGCGTCTTCGAACCTATGACCGGGCCTTACGCGGCCGGAGGCCAGCTTACCATGGAAGGCGTTACTCTCGCCGCCGAGCAGGTAAAAGAAGTTCTTGGCCGACCGATCGAGCTGGTTCTTGTCGACAACAAGAGTGAAAAGGTAGAAGCATCAAACGCCGTCTCAAGGCTGATCCAGTTCAACAAGGCATCGGTTATCATCGGGAGCTACGGAAGTGCCGTTGCAATACCCGGCAGTGAAGTGGCAAATGCTGCAAAGGTACCGATGATAGGATGTTCACCGACCAACCCGCTGGTAACTTTAGGGAAGCCTTATGTTTTTAGGGTCTGTTTCATTGACCCATTCCAGGGAAGCGTAATGGCGAAATTCGCTGTTGATGAACTCAACGCGAAGACGGCTGTGATCATTCAGGACATCGCTTCAGACTATTCGGTTGGACTCTCGCACTACTTCCAGAATTCCTTCAAGGCACTTACTGGAGACAACAAATCGATCAGCGGTGTCATCTCTTATCAGACGGGTGACCAGGACTTCACTGCTCAACTGGCATACGCCCAGGGTAAAAACCCAGATGTAATCTTCATACCTGCTGCTTCTTATGGAGAGGCGGCGCTCATCATTAAGCAGGCTCGTGAACTGGGAATTGAGTCTCAGTTCTTGGGCGGCGATACTTGGGAAGTCCCCGAATTCCTGCAGGTCGGCGGTGCAGCCGTCGAAGGCAGCTACTTCAGCACACACTTCGACGTAGCAGTAGCACCGACGCCAAAAGCCGCCGAGTTCATAGAAGCTTTCAAGGCCAAGTACGGAGTCGAACCGAGCGCCTTTTCCGCTCTGGGATACGATGCGTTCATGCTGGCTGTAGACGCTATTATCAGGGCGAATTCGGCTGTTCCTGAGGATATTAAGAACGCTCTGAGCGCAACTGTGAATTTCGAAGGAGTGACGGGGTACATAACAATAGACGAGAACGGCGACGCGGTTAAGGATGCGATTGTTAGAAAAGTCGAGGATGGAGTCTTCAAGTTTGTAAGTGTTGTAAAACCAGTCCAATAGATGAGGCCAAGACATTGATTTTCCAGGTATCGGAGGTATCGGACGCAGGCCAATGCCTGCGTCCTTACTAAGGGCGGCAGCTAAGCTAAAGGTGGTGGCAGGATGAGCTCTAGCGTTTTTTTGCAGCACCTTGTTAACGGAATCTCATTGGGTTTCATATTCGGACTTATAGCTATCGGCTACACTCTCGTCTATGGAGTAGTCAAGCTCGTTAACTTTGCTCACGGAGATGTATTCATGATGGCTACCTTCTTTGTCTTCTACGGCTTCACTTTGTTCATGATGCCCTGGTGGCTGGCGGTTCTGTTCGGTATAATCGCGACTATCTTGCTGGGAGTCGGGATAGAGCGTGTTGCATATAGACCATTGAGAGACGCACCAAGAATCTCATCGCTCTGTGCTGCAATAGGTATGTCCTTTCTTCTCCAGAACATTGCCACGGTTGTCTTCGGCGGAAGGCAGAAGGCCTTCTATGTGCCTCCATCACTGACCAGGACATTCATTATTGGTGGAGTCAGAATTCAGGCGATAACCATAACTACTATTGTGGTTTCAATAGTAGTACTCCTTCTGCTAACATTTCTGGTCAAGCGTACGAAAATGGGATTGGCTATGAGAGCCCTATCTGTAGACTTCGAGACAGCCAAGCTAATGGGAATAAACGTAGACAGAACAATCGCATTCACATTTGCGATAGGTTCGGCACTCGCGGCACTTAGTGCAATTCTCTGGGCTCTCAGATACCCACAGATATGGCCTTTCATGGGAGTCTTCCCTGGCTGGAGGGCCTTCACTGCAGCGATAATCGGAGGAATTGGAAGTATTGTGGGTGCTCTTGTCGGTGGATTAATGCTTGGCATGGTTACGATTCTGCTGGTCGCCTTTTTCCCCGAGGCGGCAGGTTACAGAGACGCTATAATCTTCGTTCTTCTCGTCATGATTCTTCTTGTGAAGCCAACGGGTTTGTTCGGCGAGAAGACAAGTAGGTGAGTTATATGGATCGCAGAATGAAGTTGGTCTTAACCATAGTTAGTCTTCTGATCTTCATTATGTTGCTCTGGCTTGCCGAGAACTATATCGATGCTTTCATCAAGAGAATCTTGAATGTTGCGGCTATCTACGTGATACTGGGAGTCAGTCTCAACCTTATAAACGGCTTTACCGGTCAGTTCTCTTTGGGCCACGCGGGTTTCATGGCTCTTGGCGCATACGCCTCGGCATTACTGTACATGTCGCCATCTCTAAAGGCAATGAACTTCTTCATACAACCGATAATATGGCCGTTAAGCGAAATAGAGATTCCCTTCTTCTTTGCACTACTTGTTGGCGGTGCTGTTGCGGCCATTGCGGGCTTCGCTGTTGGAGCTCCGTGCCTTCGAGTCGGAGGAGATTATCTTGCCATAGTAACCTATGGCTTTGCAGAGATAATTCGCGTAATACTCAACAACCTCCAGAGTGTTACTAACGGACCACTGGGCCTGAAAGGACTTCCCACCTATACAAATCTTTACTGGAGCTGGGGTTGGGCATTGTTCACGATCTTCTTCATAAAGAAGCTGGTGGACAGTAGCTACGGTCGAGCGCTGAAGTCAATAAGAGAGGATGAAGTTGCGGCGGAAGCAATGGGAGTGAATCTCTTCAAACACAAAACTATGGCCTTTGTCATCGGCGCTTTCTTCGCTGGAATTGGAGGCGGACTACTCGGCAGTCTGC
This sequence comes from Mesotoga sp. Brook.08.105.5.1, assembly GCF_002752635.1. Classification (NCBI taxonomy): domain Bacteria; kingdom Thermotogati; phylum Thermotogota; class Thermotogae; order Kosmotogales; family Kosmotogaceae; genus Mesotoga; species Mesotoga sp. Brook.08.105.5.1. The sequence goes on along the minus strand of NZ_AYTW01000061.1, from coordinate 67,527 downwards.
TGATGACAATCGATCCGAATTCTTTCAACATCTCCTTGACCTTTCAAATTGTTATGATTGTCCTTCTAGGAGGGCTTGGAAGCATAACCGGAAGTGTTGTGATGGGCATTTCGGTTGCCTTCTTGATGGAACTGCTCAGGTTCGTGGAATCGCCCATGACGATATTTGGCTTCACGATACCCGGGATTTCCGGCATGAGGATGCTGATCTTTGCTCTGATCCTCGTAATTACTGTGATCTTCTTCAGAAGAGGCCTTTTTGGCCACAAAGAGTTCACATGGGAATGGATATTCAGATCAAGAGGGAGGAATGCAGATGAGTCTGCTTAAACTTGAACAAGTAACTAAGAGATTCGGCGGACTCACTGCGGTCTCGGATTTCAATCTCGATCTTCAGGAGGGAGAGCTGGTAGGACTTATAGGACCTAATGGAGCCGGCAAGACAACTGTGTTCAATCTAATAACAAATACATATTACGTAAGCGAAGGCAGGATTCTCCTCGACGGAAAAGACATCACCGGAATGAAGACAGATAGAATCACCGCAGCCGGTATCGCTAGAACATTCCAAAACATCCGCCTCTTCGGAGAGCTGACAGTTCTGGAGAATGTGCTTACGGCCTGCCACCTGCGCCTGAAGTCCTCTGTTATTTCTGCCGTCTTTGGGCTGCCGGGATACAGGAGTGAAGAAGTGCAGATGCGCGGCAAGGCAAGAGCCCTGCTCAAGACACTTGGCCTAGACAAGTATGAGCGAGACCTGGCCGGATCTCTTCCCTACGGCCTTCAGAGAAAACTCGAAATTGCCAGAGCTCTAGCGACGCAACCGAGAGTGTTATTGCTGGACGAGCCGGCCGCGGGGATGAACCCGGAAGAGACGCTTGCCCTGGCGGCTCTGATCCTTAGAATTCGAAAGGACTTTCAGCAGACGATTCTGTTGATTGAACACGACATGAGCCTTGTCATGACCATATGCGAGCGGATTATCGTCCTTGATCACGGCGTCACAATCGCAAAGGGACTTCCAGAGGAAATTCAGAACAATCCTGATGTAATAACCGCCTATCTCGGAACGGGTGATTTGTATGCTTAGGGTAGAGAACTTAAACGTGTATTACGGAGGCATCCATGCTCTGAAGGGAATCTCTTTCAACGTTGAGGAAGGGAAGATCGTCGCGCTTATCGGTGCGAACGGGGCCGGAAAATCGACAACTCTGAGAAGCATCTGCGGCCTCAAGAAAGTGAAAGATGGCGAGATAGTCTTCAAGTCAAGGAGTATTACAAACAAGTCCACAAATGAAATCGTGAGGGCAGGAATGACTCTGGTCCCTGAGGGAAGAAGAATCTTTCCGAACCTCACGGTGATCGAGAACCTTATGCTTGGGGCATTTCTAAGAAAAGACTCTGAAGGAATCGAAAGGGATCTTGAATGGGTGAACACTCTCTTTCCAATACTGAGAGAGAGAAAGGATCAAAAGGGCGGAACTCTCTCGGGTGGTGAGCAGCAGATGCTTGCCATAGGCAGGGCGCTGATGTCTAGACCGGATCTTCTTATGCTCGATGAGCCATCGCTTGGACTCGCTCCAGTAATAGTCGGCGAAGTATTCAAGGTAATTCGAAAAGTTCACGAAGAGGGTAAGACGATTCTCCTGATCGAGCAGAATGCCCTCGGTGCACTGAAGCTGGCCGATTATGCCTACGTACTTGAAACGGGGCGGGTCGTCCTTGAAGGGAAAGGAGAGGAACTGCTTAACAACGACCTTGTGAAAAAATCATACCTTGGAGGTTAGTAAAGCTTGTGTTCGACAACTAACACTCTTTCGGAAGATGTTCGGCATACGATCAGCTGTGAGAGATCGATTAGATAACCCGAGGAAACGAAATGCTAGTAGCCGAGCTGAAGTTTAGAAGCGAGAAACTAACAACAGCTGCTTAAGAACAAGGGAGTCCTTTATCAGGAGATCGCATACAGAGCACAGATGACTTTGGGCCGCATTCCAGCCAACCCGTATTCACCGCCGAGCTCTTCTCGCTTTCTCAAAACGGACAGTAAGTGAGTATCGCCATTTCTAGAACTCAACGCAACATCAATGCCTTGAATTCATCTTCCCGGGCAACTGGCCGCATCATAGGCGAAAACCTTCACTGCCTCGTGAAATTCTCCTTATCCCGACTTTGCAAGCGGGAAGCCTGCCGTGCTAAGCGGATCTTGAAACACAATAAGCATTTGAATTTCTTGAATAAGGAGTCAATATTTGGAAAGTTGCCGCTCTGGAATGTAATTTCTGAAAAGTTCCTTGACTTCTGAGAGAGAGTTGCACTTCATGTATTCACTTCTGAGATTCGATGCATGCCTTATGTTCCGTGTGTAACCGGCAAATGATTTCCTAAGATCTCTGACGGCTTGTTCTTCACCAACCGCCTCGGCAAGCCTTCCGAAGTGTATAAGAAAGTAATTGAGTCTTTCGGGAAGCGTGAGATTATCGTATGAGCCAAACTCAATGAGGTCTCTCGCCTGTCTGAAGATCCAGGGATTGCCGATCGCTCCTCTCGCAACGACAACGCCATCTACCGAATACTGTCTCAAAGCCCTTGCGATCGCCTCAGGGCTATACATATCGCCAGAACCGTAAGAGAGAATGCCTTCCGAATGAAGAATCTGGGTGATACGCTCGATCTCTTCCCAATTCGCTGCCCCCGAATAGCCTTGCGATACGGTTCTGCCGTGAATGAAGACCGCTTTGGGTTTTGCTTTCAATATCGGGTAGATGATCTCTTCCGTTTCGATGTTTTCGATGCCGAGTCTTATCTTGACTGAAACAGGAATATCGACCGTCTCTTTCAGGGCGACAATCATCTCAGCGATTTTTTCAGGTGTTCTTAGCAAGGCGCTCCCTGCCCCTCTTCTCGTTACTTTTCTTACAGGACAGCCGGCGTTAATATCGATCCAGGTCGCTATGCCGTTAAGCCGGGCGGCTGCCTTCGCCATTCTCGATACGCATGAACCAAAGAGCTGTATTCTCGTAGGGGCTGACGGGATTATCTCGTCTGTTTTTCCCGATCCCCTTAGGACACCTTCTACGCTAATCATCTCACTGAAAACAAAATCCGCTCCACATTCGAGCGAAAGCTGCCTCATTACCTCATCTGTATATCCAGCCATGGGAGAGAGCCCGATTTGCTTATCCATAGTAAGTCGTTACCTCGTCCAGTATTGAATCGGGAACCAACCCTTCAATCGACTTGCCTTCCACAATCTTCTTCCGAATCTCAGTCGACGATAAGTCGAAACGAGGTGCGTCCAGCCAGACAACTTTCTCGACGGAGGGCAAGTCCACACTGCCTTCACTTCTCGGATAAACCACTATTGTCGCTTCGTTCAGTAGAGCTTTGTATTCATACCAACTCTCCAGAGTAACTAAGCTGTCCTCGCCGATAACGAGAAACGGTTTGCAGCCGTGAACCTCTGCGAAGTGCCTGACCGTGAAGAGTGAATAAGAGATTCCTCCCCTTTCTCTTTCATAATCAGACACACACGCTTGCTCGACTTCACAGAAAACCTTCTTGAGCCAAGATCTTCTCAGGTCGTATGGTGCAACCGTACTGGAAACTTTGTGAGGAGGAATGTACGCTGGAATAACATAAAGCTTCTCAAGCCGTAGTTTCTCGATCGCCCGGGTCGCTACAGCCACATGTCCCATATGAACCGGGTCGAAAGAACCTCCGAAGATGCCTATCTTAATCTTTGAACACATATTCTTTGTCATCAATAACTACAGTGTCTCCTTCCTCAATCCCCGCATTCCTAAGTTTTGAAGAGAGTCCTCCCTTTTCCAGCTTGTCCATTATGAAACGGTCCCTGTATTTGAAAGCTCTGATTTTTCTCGTGTAGAAATCAACGGCCGGTCCAAGAACAACATATCTGCCTTCAGAATCTTTCTCAACTCTGAAGTCTTCCGGATAGGGAGCGGTAAGCACAACCGGTTCGACCTGGGGCAAAGGAAGCTCTTCTTCAACCTTCATCGACGACAAGTAGGAATGATCGCTTTCAACGTTTTTCCAGATCGTCTCTTTCAACGCATTGACTCCCTCGCGAGTAGCAGCCGAGATTGGAATAATATCTTTGCCGATCTTCTTCCTGAATATCTCCAGCTTGTTTTCACGTTCTTCTTGAGGAAGAAGATCGCACTTGTTTGCAACTACTATCTCGGGCTTATCGGCCAGCTCCTTCTTGTAGAATTCAAGCTCGTAACGAATATCGTCATAATCCTGAAGGAAGTCTCTTCCCTCGCTCTCAGAGATGTCCAGGAGATGAACTATAGTCTTGCATCTCTCTATGTGCCTCAAAAAGCTGTGGCCGAGACCGACACCCTGATGTGCTCCTTTGATTAAACCCGGAACGTCTGCCACTATGTATCCCTGTTCGTCATTCGCCATAACAACTCCGAGATTGGGCGAGAGGGTTGTGAAGTGATAATTTGCTATCTTCGGTCTAGCATTCGACATAACGGAAATGAGCGTCGATTTTCCGACGTTTGGGAACCCGACCAGTGCAACATCGGCCAGAATCTTCAGCTCCAGCCGAACAAAGAGTTCCTCGCCGGGCTCTCCATTTTCTGCTGCCTTGGGCGCCTGATTCGTTGAAGAGACGAACCTCGCATTGCCCCTTCCACCCTTTCCGCCTCTGGCAATCGCAACGATTTGACCGGGATTGCAAAGGTCGGCAATGATCTCTCCACTCTCCGCGTCATATGCAATCGTCCCAACGGGCACTCTTATAACCAGATCCTTTCCCTTCTTTCCGGCCATATTTGAACCGTGACCGCTCTCCCCGCTTTGAGCGATGAATTTCTTCTTGCGTTTGAATTCATAGAGCGTGTTTATTGAATTGGTCGATCTGAGAAAGACATGGCCACCCCTGCCGCCATCGCCGCCGTCAGGACCTCCAAAGGGTATGTACTTCTCTCTTCTGAAGGAAACTGAACCATTTCCTCCATCTCCTGCCTTAACGTATATGCGCCCCGTGTCAACGAGACTTTCCTGATCGTTAGCTAGCACTGGAACACCTCCGCCGTATCTCCATTATGTTATAATAACATTGTTATTGAAAGGAGGAAAGTAGAAGTGGATCACGTTGTCAACGTCGGTTTCGAGTCCTTTGTTGTAAGGGATAGGATTCTCGCCGTTCTTCCTATCGAAAGCTCAGCTGTTCGGCGTCTTAAGCAGCTCGGCATGGAGACAGGCAAGATCGTCAACCTGACTTTCGGAAAGAGAACGAAGGCCGTATTGATAACAGACAGCGGTCACGTAATTTTCTCCTTTCTTCCGCCAAAGAGAATTATAGAAAAACTCTTCAATAATTAGGAGGCTTTATGGACATAAACATGGCACCTTTCGTCCCTTACGTAGTTGAAGACAGAGGGAGGGGTGAAAGAATCTTTGATATTTACACTAAACTGCTTTCAGAAAGAATAGTCTTTCTCGGGTGGCCCATCGATGATGAAGTTTCAAATATAGTCGTGGCTCAACTCCTCTTCCTTGAATCTCAAGACCCCGAAAAGGACATAAGTCTATACATAAACACCCCGGGTGGTTCGATAACTTCCGGATTGGCGATATACGACACAATGCAGTATGTAAAGCCCGACATCTCTACGATTTGCATTGGGATGGCAGCCTCGATGGGCGCGATATTGCTTGCCGGAGGAACAAAGGGAAAGAGATTTGCGCTACCTAACTCAAGGGTAATGATTCACCAGCCTTTCGGTGGTGCAGAGGGAGTAGCCAAAGACATCGAAATCCGGGCGAAGGAGATTCTTTACCTGAGGGACGAACTGAATAAAATCCTTGCCAAACACACTGGACAATCAATAAAGAAGATAGAGAAAGATGCCGACAGAGACTTCTTCATGAGTTCTGCCGAAGCTGTCGAGTATGGGATGATAGACAAGGTAATCGAACAAAAGACGAAAGAAAAAGCAGAAGAATGATAGAGAGAGATTAACCGGCCGGCGCTGAGCGCCGGCTTTTGATGTATCCGGAGTGGATAAAGTGGCCGAAATGACACCGATGATGAAACAATACCTTGAAGTCAAGAGGAATTACAAGGATTGTCTGGTTCTTTTTAGGCTTGGTGACTTCTACGAGACTTTTCTCGATGATGCTAAGCTAGTTTCAAATGAACTGCAGATAGTTCTAACTTCAAGAAACGGGGTGCCGATGGCGGGCGTCCCCTACCACTCAGTTAACGGCTATCTCAAGAAGCTTGTCGAAGCGGGTTACAAGGTTGCGATTTGCGAGCAGACAGAGGATCCCGCGCTTGCGAAGGGACTCGTGAAGAGAGAGGTTACCAGGGTAGTTACTCCTGGAACTCTTGTAGAAGACGAGTTACTACCCGAAAATGCAAACAACTACATTGTCTCTATTGGAAAAGCCGAAGAGAACTTCGTTCTGGCAACGGCAGACGTATCTACCGGTGAGGTACTCCTGTCAAGCGCCGACGACATCGTCTCGTTGAAGGACTCTATCGCAGCTATCGGGCCGTCACAAATACTACTGAAGGAAAGTCTGAAGAACCTGAAGAAGGAGATTTCGTCGGCATCGTTTGCAATGGTAGAGATAGTCGAAGACTGGCATTTTGCACTTTCTTCGAGCATTAATTACATCAAAGAGTTCTATTCGATAGTCGCTATCGATCATCTCGAACTGGATGATACTCAGATCGAGGTTCTCGGAGCTCTGTTCAAGTACCTTGAGTCGATCAATCTCGGTCCCATGAGACATCTTTCGCTTCCAAGGGTTATCAGAAAGTCCGACTCTATGCAACTCGATTCTTCCACTATCGAAAACCTGAATCTCTTCAAGCTCGAAAGAAAGGGTTCGCTCTTCGAGATACTTGATGAAACTGTTACTGCAATGGGAAGAAGAAGGCTGAGACGGTGGCTGTTTTCGCCCCTTGTCGACAAGAATAGAATCGAGGAAAGGCTGGACACTGTTCAAGCGCTAAATTCGGATCGCCGGCTTTTAAATGAACTCAGAGAATATCTGCAGCATGTATTCGATATCGAGAGAATAAGCACCAGACTTTCAATAGAGAAGGCCGCACCAAGAGACCTGCAGTCACTTAGAACCTCCCTCTCGGTGCTACCCTTTATCAAGGAGCTACTCTCGGGCGAACCGGCTCTTGAAAGACTGAGCGACCGGGTCGAACTCTTTCCTGAAGAGCTCGATCTTCTTCAGCGCAGCATCATGGATGAACCCTCCTCAACAGCTGGAGAAGGAAATGTAATCAGAATGGGGTTCAACGAAGAACTGGACGTCCTTCGAGATCTCCTTGACAACTCGGTTGAGAGGATGAAGGCGATCGAAGCTAGTGAAAGAAAAGCAACGGGAATCTCTTCTCTGAAGGTCAAGTTCAACAAAGTCTTCGGTTACTTTCTCGAGGTCCCGAAGAGTCAGACTAACAAGGTCCCCGAGAGCTATACCAGGAAGCAGACTCTTGTGAACTCCGAGAGATATATTACACAGGAGCTCAAGTCGTTTGAAGACAAGATACTGAGCGCAAACGAAAAGATAGAGACACTCGAAAAAACTCTCTTTTCGAGTGTCTGTTTACAGCTTGCTAGTTCACTGGAGAGATTCAAGAGTGTAGCGCTGGTATTATCTGAAATCGACGCTTCTCAGTCGCTGGCATCTGTAGCAAGAAGAAACAACTATTCTCGCCCCCGTTTTTCAGAGCAGGGAAAGGTGAAGGTTTCTAGCTCGAGACATCCTATTGTAGAGAAATTTGTGGCTGACTTCACGCCTAATGACATATCCATGAGCCGTACAGAGAATTTCTTCATTGTAACAGGACCGAACATGAGCGGAAAATCCACTTTCATACGGCAGATTGCCTTGCTCTCGATCATGGCTCAGATCGGCTCCTTTGTGCCTGCAGATGATGCGATGCTATCAATCTATGACAGGGTCTTCACAAGAATCGGTGCAAGGGACGAACTGGCAAGCGGAAAATCGACTTTTCTAGTAGAGATGATGGAGACGGCAACGATCCTCTCCAAGGCGACGGAAGACAGCCTGGTGATCCTGGACGAAGTGGGCAGGGGAACAAGCACCTTTGACGGTATTTCAATAGCATGGGCGGTTTCGGAGTTCATATACGAGGCGGTGGGATGTCACACTATATTCGCCACTCATTTCACGGAGCTAACCGAACTCTCTAATATGTACACGGGCATCAAGAACAAGACTGTCCGCATAGTTGAAACCGAAGAAGGAATAGTATTTCTCCACAAAGTTGTGGACGGAGTTGCAAACAGATCCCACGGAATAGAGGTTGCCAAGCTTGCAGGAGTACCCGAGGCAGTTCTTTCCAGGGCAAAAGAGATTTTGAAGGTGATCTCCAAGCAGTCTGCCCTGGACAAAGCGGTCAGGGTATTGACAGCCGAAGATCTCAAGGAGATAAGGCAATCAAAGAAAGGAAAGATGAACAGAAATCAGATCACTCTATTTTGATGCTGATAAGACATTCTGCATTCCGGAGGTTGGGCATGTCGAGAATCGAAAGGTTTCGAGAAAAGCTTAGAGAAAGCAAGCTTGACGGGTTTGTTCTTTACAACATGGAGTCCAGCAATCGCTCCAATTCCTGGTATCTATCCGGGTTTTCCGGCTCTTTCTCAGTTCTTATTGTGACCCCGAAGGGCGAGTACATAGTGACTGATTCGAGGTACTTCACTCAAGCCGAAATTGAAACGCACTTCAAGCTGATCCCTTTCAACAATGGCGACGAACTCAAAGACGTAATTCAGGCGACGCTGGCCAAAGATGGAGCCAGCCGTGTGGGATTTGAGGAAGAGACGATCAGCTATGGTCTTTACAAGCGAGTCTTCTCCCAGCTAGGCGTCGAACTTGAACCCGTAGACAGTATTCTCAAGGATCTTAGGATGGTAAAGTCTCCGGAGGAAGTCGAGAAGATGAGACTGGCAGTCAAGATCGCCGAAGATGCGCTTACAGAGACTTTCAACTTCATTCGTCCGGGAAGGACTGAGGAAGAAGTATGTGCGGCACTCGAATATGAGATCAGGAAGAGAGGAGGCTACCTTGCCTTCGAGACGATAGTGGGCAGCGGACCGAGAAGCGCAATAGTTCACGGCAGACCGTCCAATAGAACACTCCAGGAAGGCGATTTTCTCTTGATCGACTACGGGGCAAGGGTAGACGGCTACAACTCGGATATTACAAGAACTTACAGTATAGGGGAACCGTCTGACGAAATGGTGAAGGTTTATGAAGTGGTTCTCAAAGCGCAAACAGAAGCTAAGAACGCCTCAAAGGCAGGGGTTATAGGAAGCCAGATACACGAAGTTGCAGCAAGTATAATTAGAGAGGCGGGTTATGGCGACTACTTCGGTCACGGCCTGGGCCACAGTCTGGGAATGGACACTCACGATGGCCAGGGGCTTTCTCCTAAGAACTGTAATCCTATCCCGGCCGGAGCGGTCATTACGATAGAGCCGGGCATCTATCTTCCCGGCAAATTTGGGGTTAGAATAGAAGACGATTGTTATTTTTGTGAAAGCGGAGTAGAAGTTCTGACAAATCTAGATAGAGAGTTGAAGATTCTTTAGAGATCCGGAGGTGGCTTCTAGATGATAGAAGTTGGAAAGATTAGAAAGGGAACGCCTCTTATCATTGATGGAGATATTTACATCGTGACTGAAGCAAATAAGCACTCAATGGGAAGAGGAGACGGGATAATTCGGACGAGGATGAAGAACATCAAGACCGGCCTCGTTAGGCAATTCACGTTCCAGGCAAGTGAGAAAGTGGAGGAAGCGGCGCTTTCATTCAGACATGTGCAGTACCTTTACTCGGAGGATGAGATGTTCCACTTCATGGACCTCGAAACATTTGAGCAGTATACAATCGGTTTAGACGAGATGGGAGATGCCCTGGACTACATAAAGGAGAATGAAGTGGTGGATCTTCAGTTCCATGAAGATAGGCCGATAGGTATTGTTCTTCCGAACACTGTGGTTCTGGAGGTGAAAGACACCGCTCCCGCTTACAAAGGCGACACGGTTTCGGGAAGCGGCAAACCGGCCGTTCTGGAGACGGGGCTCAAGGTGACGGTTCCATTCTTTGTCGAAAACGGTGAGTTGATTCGAGTAGACACAAGAACCGGCGAATACATCGAGAGAGCATAAGGAGAAAGGAGGGAGAATTATGGATTTTGAAGAGACTGATCTCGGCAGAATCGAGATCTCGGAGGCAGTGATCCGGGATATCGCTATTCACTCCTACATTGAATTTCTGAAATTCGATCCTAAGGAAGCCAAAGCACGAAAAGAAGCCAAGTCTACGGTAGATATCGACCTCGACGAAAAGGTCGACGGTACGAAGACTGTCAAGATATCGGTAAACACAAAGATCAAGTATGGTGTCTCTATACCCTCATATGCCAGAAAGATGCAGGAGAAGCTGAAAAACGATGTTGAAAGCTTCAGCGGCATAAAGGTTGAAGACGTTTCCATCACTATCGAAGATGTCTTTGAAGAGGCCCAAAAACCAGTGATTATTGAGGAAGAAGAGCTCGAAAAGAGCGAAGCAAAACCTGAACCGGAAGAGATGAAACCAGAAGCGACTGAAGCGGAAGAGCCTGAAGACGAAGAAAAAGAGAAAGAGGTTTGAAGAGGTGAAGGCAGGTCTAAACAGAAGCAGACGAAGAATGAGGGAAATTGTTTTCAGTGCGATCTATCAGTATGACTTCAACGAAGACGTGGAGACTTCATCTGATTACCTTGAAAGGGAGTTGAGCTTCTTCTCGATGGAAGACGAAATGAAGTTGAGAACACGTAAGTACTTCGAGAGCATCTTGAAGTATCGAAGCGATATTGACGAAGTGATACGAAAACACCTTATGAACTGGACATTCGAGAGACTTGCCTCGATCGATAAGAACGTCCTTAGGCTTGGAGCGTATGAGATCATTTATGAACCCCAGATACCAATTGAGGTGACACTTAACGAATCGATCGACATCGCCAAGAAGTACGGTTCGGAGCAGGGCGGGAAATTCGTAAACGGCGTTCTCGACAGAATTGCTCGGGAGTGCGCATCAACAGAGAAAAAGCATTTATGAGGAGGAGACCATGCTGACCGATCTGGAGATAGCACAAAAAGCAGAGCTGAGGGAGATTGACGAAGTTGCCTCATCGATTTCGATTCCCGACAAACACTTGAGGAGATTTGGAAAGTACGTAGCGAAAATATCTCACCTATACCTCAATGAGCTGCAGGATAGACCCGATGGAAAGCTGGTTCTTGTTACGGCCATAAGTCCAACAAGCGCAGGTGAAGGAAAGACGACAACTTCTGTGGGTCTGGCAATGGCACTAAACAAGATCGGGAAGAAGACCTTCGTAACTCTCAGAGAACCATCCGTTGGACCGATAATGGGAATCAAGGGAGGGGCTGCCGGAGGCGGCTACTCTCAGGTGCTTCCGATGGAAGAAATCAATCTGCACTTCACAGGAGATTTTCACGCGGTATCGATGGCACATAATCTTCTTTCGGCTGTTATTGATGCACATATTAACTTCAAGAATGAATTGAAAATAGATCCGACGCAGATATACTGGCCGAGAACAATGGACATGAACGATCGGGCTCTCAGACAGATCATCGTGGGGCTAGGCGGTTCGGCAAACGGCTATCCCAGAGAAGATTCATTTGTAATAACCGCCGCATCTGAGATCATGGCTATCATTTGCCTTTCGAAGAACCTCGTTGACCTGAAAGAGCGCCTCTCGAAAATCATTGTGGCTAGAAGTTACGACGGAGAGTTCATAACAGTTGAGGATTTGGACGTCCAGGGCGCGATGGCAACTCTACTCAAAGACGTTCTTGATCCGAACCTAGTTCAGACTCTTGAAGGAACTCCGGCTTTCGTTCACGGAGGCCCGTTCGCGAACATCGCCCACGGAACAAACACCCTGACTGCCACAAAGATGGCTCTCAAGCTTTCCGATTGCGTAATTACCGAGGCAGGCTTTGGAGCGGATCTAGGCGCACAGAAATTTCTTGACTTTGTCTGTCAGGTCGGCGACCTGAATCCAAGCGCAGTGGTTCTCGTTGCTTCGATCAGAGCGCTGAAGCTAAACGGAGGTGCTTCCAAGAACGAAATCCAGGAAGAAGATATCGAGAGCCTGAACTATGGGTTCAAGAATCTCAAGGTTCATTTTGAGAACCTCAGAAAGTATGGGATCCCTGTAGTTGTGGCTCTAAACGAATTCCCAACAGATACGGCGAAGGAAAGGGAAACGTTTGACGCTCTATGCAAGGCTGACTCTATACCTTACGAATTGTCGAAAGTGTGGGCCGAGGGCGGTGCAGGTGGAATCGATCTCGCAAAGAAGCTACTTGAGGTCATTGATCAGCCCAATAGCTACAAGCCCCTGATACCAATGGAAGCTCCGTTTGAGGAAAGGCTGGAAAAACTTGCAAAGGAAATCTACAGAGCCGGAAGAGTAGATCTTGAACCAGCGGCTAAGAGCAAACTCAGGCTCTTTAAGAAGAAGGGTCTCGACCGTCTTCCGATAATCGTCGCCAAGACCCAGTACTCAATTTCTGACGATGATAAAAAGCTTGGAGCGCCGGAAGGCTACACTTTCAAAGTACGAGATCTCAATCTATCGGCAGGTGCCGGATTCATAGTTGTGGTTGCCGGCAAGATAATGCTGATGCCCGGACTCGGAAAGGATCCCAACGCGAAGCACATAGATATCGACGCAGACGGAAAGATCAGCGGGCTCTTTTGAGGTGATGAAGATGATACTTGATGGAAAGATCGTTTCAGAGAGTATTTATTCTGATGTCAAAGAGAAGATCAAAGAGAGAGCGGGAAATCTTCCTTCGCTCGTTCTCTTCTGCGATGAGCCCGATGCTTCTAACAAGTCGTATATGAGATCAATAAAGAAGCAGGGGGAAAAACTCGGCATAGAGGTCATTGTTCACGACAGCGGGATCAATCCCATCGAAGAGATCTCGAAGATGAACAACGACAAAAGCGTTGCGGGAATAATGGTTATGCATCCTCTTAAAAACGCCGATGAAAAGGCGGTTCTGGCCGCTCTCGATCCGGGAAAGGATCTGGAGGGTCGGACGGTATCGAACCTCGGCGGAATAATCAACGACGAGGAGTTTTTCGCTCCTCCAACTGCCGAGGCCGTGATGGAGATTCTGAGTTACTACGGAATCGAAGTCAAAGGCAGGGACATAACTATTGTTGGAAGATCAAACACGGTCGGAAAGCCTCTGGCACTGCTGCTTCTCAAAAAAGGTGTAGACGGTACGGTTACCGTTTGCCACTCGAGGAGCAGGGACATCTCCGAAAAGACTTTCAACGCCGATATAGTGGTTAGTGCCGTTGGAATAGCGAAATTCGTGCATCGAGAGATGATCAAGCCAGGGAGCATTGTAATAGATGTGGGAATCAATTTTGTTGACGGCAAGCTGGTTGGAGACGTTGACTTCGATGAAGTCAGCCAGATAGCTGCAGCGATAACCCCTGTTCCCGGAGGAGTGGGCAGCGTAACGACGGCGCTCTTGTTCAGGCACTACACAAAATCCCTTGAAAGATTGGAGTCTTAGCAGATGAATGAACAGCCACTATTCAGGCGACTAAAAGACTACTCCTATGCCCAGCTGGAGGTTCTTGCCAGCGAAATTCGCGACACGATAACGAGAGTAGTTTCCTCTAACACAGGTCATCTGGCTTCCAACCTGGGTACCGTCGAGCTGACAATTGCGTTATATAGAGTGTTCGATCCCGATGAAGACGTTTTAATATGGGATACGGGACACCAGGCATATACTCACAAGCTGCTTACGGGGAGATACGGTTCCTTTGGCTCCTTGAGGAAGAAGGGTGGAGTTAGCGGTTTCCTTAACAGGATTGAGAGTCCGTATGACTTCTTCGGTGCCGGCCATGTAGGCACGGCTCTTCCTGCCGCAATGGGTATAGAGCAGGCAGATAACATATTCCGAAGCTCAAGGAATGTCGTTGTTGTTGCCGGAGATGGGGCCTTGACTTCGGGAATGGCACTGGAAGCTTTGAATCAGATGAAGGACATAGGCTCGAAGATAAAGGTGATCGTTAACGATAACGGAATGAGTATCGGAAAGAATGTGGGGAGTCTTTCGTCTTCTCTTGCCGAACTGAGACTCAATCCTGTGTACAGAGAAATGAAGGGCGATCTCAAGAACACGCTTGAAGCGATGAAACTGGTAAGCCTGGAGCAGTTCCTGTCGAAAATCAAGAGCGGCCTGAAGGCCTCAATTCTAGGCGGAAACTTGTTCGAAGACATGGGGCTAAACTACATTGGTCCGGTTAAAGGCCACGACTTCCAGGAGATGGAGGCCGTGTTTTCGGCAGTCAAGCAGCTCAGGGAACCCTTCCTGGTACATGTTGTCACAAAAAAAGGCAAAGGTCTTGAGTATGCAGAATGCAACCCTACCAGGTTCCACAGTGTCAGCAAGATCGACCCGGATAGTGGAGAGAAGATCTCGAACAGCGGCGAACTTTCTTACAGCGAGGTCTTTGGAAAGGTCCTGACAGAGCTTGCGGAGGAAGATCCTTCCATATCGGCAATAACCGCCGCAATGCCAGACGGAACGGGACTGGCAGAGTTTGCGAAGAAATATCCTGCCAGATTGTTCGACCTTGGCATAACGGAGCAGCTTTGCACCACTTTCGCCGCAGGGATGGCAGCAGCGAAGACGAAGCCGGTCTTTGCAGTATATTCGACTTTCTTGCAAAGAGCCTTGGATCAGTTGATCCATGATGTGGCCCTTCAGGATCTGCCGGTACTATTCGCAGTAGACAGGGCAGGAATAGTTGGGCAGGACGGACCGACCCATAACGGAATCTTCGATATTGCTTTCCTTTCGATGATTCCAAATATGCAAATTCTTGCACCTTCGAGCCTGAAGGAACTGGCGAACATGATCTTCACTCTCTTCGCTGAGAAATGGATCGACCATCCCACTGCGATTAGATATCCGAGAGAGACGGAACTCCAGAGCATCGACGAGATTCTCTCGAACCTGAGGAAGATAGAGCTGTTCAAGTGGGAAAAGGTGATCGACGGAAAGGAAGCCGCCATTCTTGCAACAGGAGCAATGGTTTCCAGGAGCAGGGAGGCCGCTCTCTTGAACGGATATGCACTCTATAACTGCCGATCAATAAAGCCGTTCGACAAAGCGGCTCTAGGACAAATCTTTGCCGATTACGACCTGATTGTGACGGTTGAAGAGGGAATTATGAGCGGGGGCTTCGGCTCCAACGTAGCACTTGAAGCTATTAGGCAGAATTACAATGGTAGAATCGATATTATTGCAATTGAGGACCGTTTCTCTTCTCACGGCACAAGGGAAGAGGTATTGAATGAGCTGGGGCTAGATGCCAGGGGAATAGAGAATAGAATCTCTAAACTGAGAGGTGAAAAGAATGCAAGTAACTACAGAATTCGGTAAGATCGATATTTCTCTTCAGGCGATATCTTCGATAGTCAAAAAGGTTGTATCTGAGTCTTACGGACCGGTGAACGTCGGATCGCCCCAAACGGGCTTTTTGACAAAGCTTTTCGGCACGGGAGAGGATTCCAGAAAGGGAATCAAAGTAACCGAGGAGATCGACGGCACGCTTGAGATAGACATCGATTTGATTCTCGAGTACGGGGTAAGAATTCCCACAGTCGTTGAAAACATCCAGGAAAATGTATTTCACAAGCTGAAGGAGCTTACTGAAGCAACCAATATAAAGGTGAATATTCACGTTGTCGGCTTGCAGGATTGATGGGAGGCAAAAGAGATGAAACGGATCAACGGCAAGTTTTTTGTCGCCGCCTTCCAGAAAGCCGCTGAACGACTTCTGGCAAATAAAGATGAGATCAACGCGCTTAATGTCTTTCCTGTTCCAGACGGAGATACTGGATCGAATATGGCGGCCGCTATGATAGACGCATGCGAGTATCTCGATAGATTGAAGAAAGATGATTTGGTGAGCGTTCTGGAAGCGGTCAAGACCGGCATGTTGATGGGTGCCCGTGGGAACTCCGGTGTTATTCTATCTCAAATATTCAGAGGATTCGCCGAGGGAATCGGAAACAGAAAGTTTGTTGGCACAAAGGCCTTTACCGAGGGCCTGCAAAAAGCAAAAGAAGTCGCTTATAGATCCGTAATGAAACCGGTTGAAGGTACGATGCTTACAGTTGTGAAGGTTACCGCAGAGACTGCCAACGAGCATTACGGAGACATTGAAGATTTCGAAGAGTATTTCGAGAATCTTATCAAAGTGGCTTTTGACACGGTGGAGAAGACACCGACCCTCCTGCCTAAACTAAAGGAAGCTGGAGTAGTAGATTCTGGAGCAAAGGGATTGGCTCACATATTCGAAGGATTCCTGCTGGCAATAAAGGGCGAGTTGGAACTCGAAGGACCTATTCAGCAAATGCCGCAGGCAATGGGTTCTTCAACTGAACGAATCGTCGAGATCGTAAGGGAAGAACTCAAGTTCACTTACTGTACAGAACTGATAGTCAACCTTAACGACTCCGAGAACCCCGAAGAAACTTCGGAAGTAATGAAGGCATACCTTGAAGAGATGGGCGATTCAATCGTCATGGTTCACCAGGATGAATTGATAAAGATTCACGTACACACAGATCATCCCGGAGATGTAATCGAGAAGTTTCTGGGAATCGGTTTTCTTCAGAAGGTGAAGATAGATAACATGAGGGTCCAGCATGAACATATAGTTGACATTCAGTCTAGAGGGCCCGAGATGTACGGCAACGGAAAACATCACGGAGTCATTGTGGTCTCGCCTGGAGACGGTCTCGCAGATGTTCTTAAGAGTCTTGGAGTTGATTTTGCAGTAAAGGGCGGCCAGACCATGAATCCGAGTTTGAAGGATCTTTACGAAGCTATCAGCCGAGTTACGGCCAACAAGGTAATAGTGCTTCCGAACAATCCAAACATAATTCTTACCGCAAAAGAGGCGGCGAATGCAATTCACGACGACAACCCCGAAAAGCAGGTTTACATCATCCCTACACGCACCGTTCAGGAAGGGATAGCGGCTATGACCGTCTATAACGACGAGATGGAAACCGAGTCGTTGATTGCCGAGATGAAAGAATCGGCCGAAGCAGTTTTTCCGATCTCTATTACATATGCCGTGCGTGACTCAAGCATGAAAGGAAAGAAGATAAAGAAGGGTGAATACATCGCGATAGGAAGAGAAGGCTTGATAAGCTCGGGCAGGAAGCTCGAGAAGCTTGTCCATGACTCGATTAAGATCGCTCTTGGCAAAGACACCGACAAGGAAGTGGTCACAATTTTTTACGGATCGGAAGTCTCCGAGGAAACTGCCGGGAAGCTCCTTGAATCTCTTTCAGGAAACTTCTCGGATCTTGAATTCGAAATCCACAGCGGTGGACAGCCATACTATTACTACCTGATTTCAATTGAATAGATTACCATTTCAGGAGGGAACGATGTACTTACAGGACGTAGTAGTAAAACTTAACTCATACTGGTCCGGTCAGGGGTGTATAATCGACCAGCCGTATGACCTGGAAATGGGTGCGGGAACATTTCATCCCTCGACATTCCTAAGATCGCTGGGCAAGAAGCCCTGGAAAGTCGCCTTCATCCAACCAAGCAGAAGACCCACAGACGGTAGATACGGCGAAAACCCGATGAGGGTTCAGAGGTATTTCCAGTATCAGGTGATTATCAAGCCCAACCCTGAGAATTCCCAAGAACTCTATCTTGGTTCTCTTGAAGCCCTCGGAATAAACCCCGTGGAACATGATATTCGATTCGTGGAAGACAACTGGGAATCTCCGACTCTCGGGGCCTGGGGAGTGGGCTGGGAGGTCTGGTTAGATGGAATGGAGGTCAGTCAGTTTACGTATTTCCAGCAGGTTGGCGGA
Organism: Mesotoga sp. Brook.08.105.5.1; assembly: GCF_002752635.1. NCBI lineage: Bacteria > Thermotogati > Thermotogota > Thermotogae > Kosmotogales > Kosmotogaceae > Mesotoga > Mesotoga sp. Brook.08.105.5.1. The sequence continues at coordinate 49,532 of NZ_AYTW01000061.1, read as the reverse complement.
ATCGACGTAGACCTCGTTTCTCTCGAGATCACCTATGGACTCGAAAGAATCACAATGTATCTTCAAAAGAAAGCGAACATATTCGATATAGACTGGAATGAAGAGTTCAAGTATGGAGATGTATTCCTGGAGAACGAGAAAGAGTTCTCGGCCTACAATTTCGATGTGGCAAATACTTCCAGGCTCTTCGATCTCTACAGATTCTATCGCGAAGAATTCGATCTATGCATGAAAAACGGACTTGTAAGACCTTCTTACGACTATATGATCAAGTGCTCTCACGCCTTCAATCTTCTTGACGCCAGGAATGCCATCAGCGTATCTCAGCGTCAGAGCTACATCAAATCTATAAGAGAGATGGCAAAAACAGTTGCCGAAGCATATGTAGCCAAGGAGGCCAATTCAGATGAATGATCATAAGGCACTGCTTGAAGTCGGAATTGAAGAGCTTCCTTCAAGTGAGGTTCAAGGAATGAGAAAACAGCTCTTAGAGAGAATAGAGAAGTCTCTCGAGAGTAATCGTTTGGGTTATGGAGGAATCGAGATCTTCGTTGCCAGCAGGCGATTCGGAGTGTTAATTCGAGACATAGAATCCAGTCAGGCGGACTTTGTGGAAAAGAGAAAAGGCCCGTCAGAGAAGATCGCCTATAGGGACGGCGAACCGACCAAGGCGCTCCTTGGATTCCTTAGGGGAAGTAACTCTCAGCTTGACGAAGTGAGTATTGAAGACGGATATGTATACGTAGAGAGACATATAAGGGGAAAGACTGCCAGAGAACTCTTGCCTCAGATCTTCTCAGATATGTTGCGATCGCTGGATTTCAAGAAGCCGATGCGTTGGGGAGACGGAACTTATAGATTTGTGAGGCCGGTCAAGTGGATAGTTGCTATGCTTGACTCCGAAATCCTCGATATGGAGCTCTTCGGAAAGAGATCGTCAAACAAGTCCAGGGGACACCGTTTCTTCTTCGATGAAGTTGAAGTATCGCCTGAGAATTACTTTCAGAATTTGAGAGATGCTCTGGTGATCGCTCGAGAGAGCGACAGAGAAGAAAGAACTCTCTCTGAAATCAGAAGAATTGAGTCGGATATTAATAGCCAGATTCCTGTTGATGAAGAACTGCTTGCCGAAGTCGTTTCTTTGACAGAATACCCAACGGCAGTTCTGGGAAACTTCATGGAGAAGTACCTCTCACTCCCGCCTGAAGTAATCATCGTAACTATAAAGCACCATCAGAGAACTTTCCCGGTCTACAAAGAAGGCAAGCTGACTAACGGCTTTGTTGCCTTTCAAGACGGACCAGATGATCCGCTGGGAAACATTCGATTAGGGTACGAGGAAGTTATAAACGCAAGGCTCGAAGACGCCTTCTTCTACTTCGAGAAAGACAAAGAGAAACCGATCGAGAACTACGTAGACGGATTGGAAGGAATCCTCTTTCAGCGGGGGCTTGGCACTCTGAAAGACAAAACCGACAGAACGATAGCACTTTCAGAGGCGATCTCTAAGAAACTCGGAGCCAAGAGAGAAGAACTGCTGGAGGTTAAGAGAACCTCTCTTCTTGCGAAAGCAGATCAAACCACAAGAGTCGTGCAGGAGTTTCCGGAGCTTCAGGGGATAATGGGAAGAATCTACGCTGAACTGTCCGGCGAGAATCCCGACGTCTGTACTGGAATAGAGGAGCACTACCGTGACAATGTGGTTCCGGCAACTCTGGCCGGTGCCGTAACCGGAATATCCGATCGTATAGATACTTTGGTCGGTAATTTCATGATAGGGAACATACCCTCTGCATCGAAGGATCCGTACGCTCTGAGGAGAAAGACTTCTTTCATATTCAAGACAATGCATCATCTCGGATGGAAACTCGATCTTCTCGGTCTGATTGAAGAAGCTTCCAGTGCCCTTGCCGGGGTGAATAGTGAAACACTTGATGCCATCACCGACTTCTTCTCTAACAGATTCGAAGCGTTCCTTCTTGAGAAGGGCTTCTCGATGAACATAGCACGATCGGTGAAGGTGTGGTGGAGGTTCCCGTATCTCGGAGTTCGCGCGGCCGAAGCGATCTCAGAGTATGTAAAGAAGGAGGATTTTACAGATCTTCTAGTAGCTTATCAAAGGGTCCACAATATAAGCAGAGGTCATTCGAGCAACTTTTTTGACGGTTCTAAGTTCGTCGAGCAGGCCGAACGTGACTTACTGAACAACTATTTGAAATGCTTCGACGATGTAATGGAAGCGCTCGAGCGCGACGATTTCGAGAAATCGCTCCTGTTACTGACATCTCTTAAGCCTCACATAGACAGATACTTCGACGATGTCTTTGTTATGGCCGAACAGGAAGATATCCGCCTCAACAGACTAGGCTTCCTCAAATCTCTAGATCAGCTCTTCTTGAAGATAGGCGATCTCTCGCTGCTTCTCGAAGAAGAGAGAGCGTGAAGCGTCGGTGAAGTCCGGGACTGTTGCTTTAGTGGGAAAGCCCAATGTGGGAAAGTCCACATTGATAAACACCATTATCGGAGAGAAGATTGCTATCGTCTCCGATAAACCGCAGACAACGAGAAACCGGATCGGCGGAATACTAACGACTGAGGAGGGCCAGATCGTCTTCTACGACACGCCCGGAATTCACAAACCTCTTCACAGACTCGGGCAATACATTCTAAAAGTCGCGACTTCATCGCTGGCCGGATCGGATCTTCTGCTGGTTATAGTCGACCCGACGGACGGGCTTCGCGAGTCGGACAGGCTCGTTGCCAATCATGTTAATCAAAGCCGAATTCCTGTCTTTCTCGCCATCAACAAGATTGATGAATACAAAAACGAAAGGCTTATTCAGGACTTCAAAGCAAAGGCCGAAGAGCTTTTCGAAAACGTTCGAAAGACTTTCCTGATCTCTGCTAAGAGCGGAGATGGTGTTAAAGAGATAATTGAAGATGTCTTCGACTTTCTTCCAGAGGGAAAGATGCTTTTCCCCGAAGACCTGATAACTGATCGTTCTTCCAGATTCATGGCATCGGAAGTAATTCGAGAAAAGGTTCTGCAGAACACCAGACAGGAGATCCCCCACTCGGTGGGAGTTGTTGTTCGGGAGTTCAAAGACGAAGGTAGTATACTGAAAATAAGAGCCGATGTAATCGTAGAGAGGAGCAGTCAGAAACCGATAATTCTCGGCAAGGGCGGCTCGATGATCAAGACCATCGGCACTGAAGCGAGGACGGATCTCGAATACATATTCGACCAGAAAGTCTTCCTCGATCTCTTTGTCAAGGTAAGAGAAAAGTGGAGAGATAAAGATTCCTTTATACAGGAGTTCACAAACCTAAGAGACGAACTTCAGTAGACCGGGGGGATGTAAATGAAAAAGGGAAAGGCGACTTTCGTTCTCTTTCTTATGCTCTTCATGATGGTCCTTCTAAACGCGGACCAGATGGTCATGTCTCCGAACATCGGGGAAATCGAGACCGAATTTGGAATAACAAAAGCAGACATTGGCCTCATCCAGGGTTCATTCACTATCGTCGGCGCCCTCATTTCACTTCTATGGGGCTTCCTGGCAGACAAGTACAGTAGAAAACACCTTCTGCTATTCAGCGTTTTGGTGGGCGAGATCCCATGCTTCCTGTCTGCCTTCGTCCAGACTTTCCCTCAGCTCTTCATTACACGGGCTTTGACGGGGATCGGGGTAGGAGCTCTCTTTCCAGTCGTCTTTTCGTACGCCGGAGATGCTTTCAAAGAGTCTCAGAGAGCAAAGGTCAATTCCTTCCTCTCTACGGCAATATCTTTGGGAGCCATTGTAGGGATGGTAATTGCCGGCTTCACCGGCACATCTCTTGGCTGGAGAACGCCCTTCATCATCGTATCTCTTCCGAACATTGTCCTCGCGTTCCTATTCTTCCTGTTCGCTGAAGAACCAAAGAGAGGAGCCGCCGAAGTGGCTGTCGGCGAACTCGTGGATCAGGGGATAAATTACATCGGAAAAGTTAGACTGTCCGACTACAAGGAACTCTTCAAAGTGAAGACGAATCTGATTCTCTTCATACAGGGTATTTTGGGAACGATTCCCTGGGGAGCAATACCGTACTATCTTGTGAACTACTTCGAAACCTCGAAAAACCTCTCAAAGGAATCGGCCACCTTGATTTTCATTTTCTTTGGAGTCGGAAACGTGCTTGGAATATTCTTCGGAGGTCTTGTCGGTGGTCTATTGTATAAGAAGAAGCCGTCATACATGCCTCTCTTCAGTGGAATAACGACAATAATCGGCACTTTCGTGGCTCTCCTGGCCCTGAACTTCCCACCAGTTGAGGGAGCCGGCAGCTTCATAATGCTGGGAGCGCTTGGAATGGTTGCTGCCGCTTCAGCGTCTATGACCGGACCAAACATGAAGACCATGCTGATGAATGTCAATCCCCCGGAAAACAGGGGAAGGATATTCTCGGTTTTCAACTTGACAGATTCTCTCGGAACGGGATTTGGGCAGTTCTTTGCAGGAACCCTGGCCACGGCAGTAGGCTCGCTGGGAGTCGCAATGAACGTTTCCGCGCTCTTCTGGCTTCCTTGCGGACTGGTGCTTCTTACTGCAGTACTGGCTTTCCCTAGAGACATCGACTCCCTTCACAGAAAGATGAAAGAGACTGCTCTCACTATGGGGAGGGGAAAATAGAGGCTTGTCAAGGGGTCGAAATTGATTACAGGACTGCCTTTGACTTGGAATATCGAAAAGAAAGTTGTATAATCTAATTGCTGAAGTAACCCTCAGACCGCTTCGCTGCCCTCGAAAAGGGCAGCAATTTTTATTTATAATGGTTATTTGCATAGATTTCTTCTTTGGGCTTGCTCGAAGTGCCTCGATTTTAGGAACGATACTTACTTGGTGAGGAAATAATCTGCGATTCCCGTAACCAGGGCCTCAACAAGCTTTTCTCTGTAATCACTGGTAGAGAGAAGGACATCTTCTTCGGGATTTGACATGAACCCCGCTTCGAAAATCAGCACGGGAACTTCAGACCAGTTGAACCCCGTCATGTCGTCACGAACTCTGATTCCGAGAGACTTGATCCCGCTTATTTGAAGCAAGCTCGCATGGATCTTCTCGGCGGCCTTCCTGCTCTCTTCGTAGATCGGTGCAGTGTATTTGGACGATGAAGAAGGAATAATCACCATGAACCCCTTCAGAGTATTATCAGAGCTATAATCTGCATGAACACGAATGCATAAGTCCGCATTAGCCTCATTTGCGATCTTCGCTCTTTCAATATTGCTCAAATTGACATCATGGCTCTCTCTTGTCATCACGACGTCGAACCCTTCCTCAAGAAGCCTGTCCCTCAGCATGAACGACAATTCCAGATTGAAAACATACTCGGGGATTCCCGTAGATACGCCGCGAGTCCCCGTGGAAACCTTCGCCTTTGTTGTCTCGGAACCGGGAGCGATCGGCTCATGAGTCAGATCGGCCTCCTTCTGATGACCGGGGTCGATACAGATAGTTAGCGAGAAACCAAGAGCGGCTAACAACATTACAACTATTAGAAGTACTATTCTGTTCTTTGAATGCATGGAACCACTCCTAATTATTAGTCAATAAAGATTATAACTTCTTTACGAATCGACAAGGTTAAACCTCAAAACTTGTAGTTACATTCACGGTCCACTCGGAAACGGAGACCCATTGACGGTGAACTGTCATACGCTTCCAGACGTGTCGGCCTCTCCTCCTGTCGAAGTCGGCCTTACTTCGTCGTGCAGCGAGCATCACTTCCCCGGACGATCCTCCGGGCCTCCGTCCCTGGGGAACTTAGCAATGCTTTCATTTCAATCCGGCATCTTCCCGAACTCGCTTTCTAGGTTATAATTATCAAGGAGGTGAGAGCTATGGCAAGCACTTACAGAAAAGAGATGCTGGAGTCAGAGATAATGAAGGTTCTCACAGTAGCTCTATCATCTTACACAGGCCACAACGACTCGCTTGGAATGACTTCCATTGTTAGGGTAGAACTCAGCAAGGACAAGAGATTCGCAACGATATTCGTCAGCTTGATGGGTCCTGACGATAGAAAGAAGAAACTCGTTGAGAAGCTGAATGAAGACAAGGGGATCTTCAGAACGGCTATTGCAAAGAATATCAGGTTATTCAAAGCTCCCGAAATACGCTTCAAGGAAGATATTGGAATTGAGGCAAGCCTCAGGGTAGCACAGTTGCTTGAACAGATCGAAAAGGAGAAAAAAGAGTCGAATAATGAGTGACGGAATAATACTCGTTGACAAGCCCGTTGGTGTAACCTCTCACGATGTTGTCAACCTTCTTCGCAGGAAACTGAATACAAAGAAGATCGGTCATGCGGGAACACTTGACCCTTTTGCAAGCGGACTTCTGATTGCCGGAATCAAAAAGGGAACCAGATTGCTCGAGTATTTCCTTGAAATGGATAAGACATATAGAGCGGAGCTTGAACTGGGGAGGATAACCGACACCTTCGATATCACAGGAAAGACAGTTGAAGAGAGAGAAGTTCCCGAGATCTCGATTGACGACATAACTTCGGTTTTGAAGTCGTTCGAAGGAGAGTATTTGCAGGTGCCGCCTGCATACTCTGCAAAAAAGCACAACGGAGAAAGACTGTACAAACTAGCTAGAGAGGGGAAGATCATAAACCTTCCACCGAAATCTGTGAAGGTTCACTCAATAGAACACATAACTCTCTCACAGAACAAGGTCACCTTCACCGCAAGGGTCTCGAAGGGGACTTATATAAGATCGCTAGTCATGGACATTGGCTACAAGCTTGGCTGTGGAGCGACAACCACTAACCTCCGACGAATTTCGCAGGGCAGATTTTCGGTAGACAACTCATACAGTATAGATGATGTTTCGCAGATCTCCGTAATCCCAATGGAGGAAGCAGTGGATTTTTTGCCCGGTCTTCTCCTCAGCGAGTCCGAAAGCAGCAAGGTGTTACTAGGTAATCAGATCCATGCTAACGGAGTTGCCGGCATCTTAGGGCACTTCGAGAAAGACGAGATTATCAGGATAATTGGAAGCGACGAGCGGCTTATCGCAGTGGCCAAATCCGAGCGCACCTCCTCATTCTTGAAGACGCTTATCGCGAAAGACTCCAAAGAAAGAGTGGCCAAACTCGTGAAGGTTCTCGGTGCATGAAATGTATGTAGCCTGTATAGGTAACTTCGATGGCGTACATCTTGGGCATAGAGCGATCATGAAAACAACGGTAGATGTTTCAGAAAGCCTTAAGATGCAGAGCACAGCTATATCAATCGTCTATCCCTGGGGATACTACTTCCCCAATTTTCCCGGCATCATCTATCCTGTTGCCCAGCGTTTGGAGCTTATCCTGGCAACAGGTATAGAGAGAGTAATTACTGCCAACATGGCCGATATAAGATACCTTGAGCCGGAGAAGTACATCTCGGGCCTTGTGAAGCAGGGCGTAAAAGCCTTTGTAGTAGGTAAAGACTTCACATTCGGAAGCGGTGCAAAGGGAAACGTCGATCTTTTGGAGAGACTTTCCAAAGAGATGGATTTCGGCGTTGTAGTAGTTCACGATACACTTCATAACGAAAGAAGAGTCAGCAGTAGCTGGATAAGGGAGAGCCTTGTCAAAGGTGATATCGGATTGGCTAACACTCTCCTGGGGAAGAAGTACTCTATACGGGGAAAAGTGTACAAGGACAAACAGCTCGGTTCGAAAATAGGTTTTCCCACAGCAAACATAAGCAGGGGAGACGAGAAGCTGGTAACACCGAAGTCGGGAGTTTACATTGTCAAGTCGCAGATCAACTCAAGAGACTACTTCGGCCTGCTAAACATTGGATTCAGACCGACAATAAACACTTCCGAAGAGGTGAAGTACGAGATCTACTTCTTTGATTACTCGGGCAGCCTCTATGACAGAAATCTAGAGCTGGAGCTCCTCGAATTCATAAGGCCCGAGCTTAAATTCGAATCCCTCGACGACCTGATAGAACAGATCAGACATGATGTAAAAGTCTCAAAGCGCTGGCTCGAAATTCACTCAGATATGCTCTGAGAAGAACGATGAGATTGCCTCGAAGAACTGAGGCTTCCTCTCTTCATCTGCAAACATCTCGTGCTTTCCACCGGCTATCTCTATTATTCTCTTCTCTGACTCTATCTTCTTGTAGAGCTCCTGTGCCCCAGCGGGATCGACAACCCTGTCTGCAGAACCATATACTATCAGAGTAGGGATTTTGATTTTGTTCGCATTGGCCATTGCCAGATCGATACTATCTTCAAGCCCAAAGAAGAGATTCGGCGATACCCTGTCATGAACATACGGATCATCTACATATCTCTTCACGGCCCTTTGATTATGCGAAAGATCCGATGGAGTAAAACGCGACGAACTACTGAACGTCGTTTTCGGCGCGACTCTTCTGACAACCGAAATCAACGGCAGCAACTTCTTCACGGAGTCCTTCGCTGAAAAGAGATGGGGTGCGCTTATAGCCAGAGCTCTGTAAGAATTTGGATACTCCTCGGCAACCCTGGTAGCAATAAGCCCTCCCATACTATGGCCAAAAAGAAAGACCGGGAGATCCGGCTGGATCCTTTTCACTCCTTCAGTAAGCTGCCTGACCGCCGAAATGAAATCTGTAAAAGACTTTATGAAGCCGCGTGTTCCGGCCTGCATTCCGTGGCCGGCAAAGTCCGTCGCAAAGACACCAAATCCCTTTTCGCTTAGATAAGAAGCAAAACCATCATATCTTCCGCTATGCTCACCTATTCCATGACATAACACAACGTTCGCCTTAGCCCCTGGAGAAAACCACCGTCTGATAAACACCGAAACACCTCCTCAAAATGATTATATCTCTTAAGCAGGGGTGTTTACAAAAGCCGGAGACCATGATAATATTATTTCTGTTCGGCCCCATAGGATAACGGCTAGTCCACCGGATTCTCAGTCCGAAGGTCGGGGTTCGATTCCCCGTGGGGCTGCCACCCTAAGTTCCTCAAGTGATACCTAAAGTACGTTGAAGGGTCTCCCGATAGGGAGATCTTTCGTTTTTTAATGCTGGTACCTTAATCTTCACTTGAGCGCCAAGTGCTGTGAAATACGGTTCTCCGTCGGCTGTCCAAGAGCCAGGACCCGTCCTCCGAAAAGATCATTCGAGAAAGAGCTGATAGAGACGTTCGCTGCGCTCACGAGAAGGCAGGTGAAAAGTCTCAGTCACTGCTGAAATTAGACGCAAGCGCCGAAAGAACATCGGCGGACGCAAGGCTGGCTTCGCCAGGTCGCAATGCCCGGGAAAGCATCCGGGGACGCAAGGCTGCCTTCGGCAGGAGGCGATTTTGAGCCTGTTTGTTGACACAGACCAGTTTCGGCTTTGCGAGACCAATAAGAAGCATCGATAAAGAGCTGATAGAGACGGTCGCTCGCTCACAAGAAGAGCGAGATTCTGAGCAGGATCATCTCAGAATGACGCGCTTAGATTAGGGTCTGGAGTCTAGGGTCTCGGGTGTGGTGAAAAAACGATTTACTCTGCGGGCATCCCGTGGTGCCTGCCCAGAAAGCCTGCCCTGAAAATTTCCTGTTCAGGGCTCCTGTTTGGGGGCTCTGTTCAGTATCATGCCGTAATATCCCCACACCGTCATCCCGTGATGGGTCTGCACGGGATCTGGTCTTGAAGTACCGAGGTTGCAGGTTCGAAAAACCTTGTGAGCAGTATTTTGAAACAAGTTCACCATGACGGGATGCGATGTTCTCCAAATAACCTAAGGCAATCATTTCAGAGTCGGATCCTGAATCTAGTTTTCGATCTTCTTCTTGGCTTAACCAAGAACGAAGAACAGGTCCTCGCTCTGGAACGAAGAACGAGTTTTCCTCGGAGGACGGTGGACCGATGACGGTCAACGTGGTTTTCATCAGCGCGCAGCCTTCAGCGGCTCTCTGATCTTCCCAGCGGGTCCTTGCTCCTAAGCGTACTGCGTTTTTTAGGAGCAGGATTCTGAATCATTTTGGAATGACGACTGGCTACTCCTTCTACCCTCATTCTATACTCTCTGCTTTCTCTCTTGTGACAATACACGAGAATGACGGAATCCTAGACGAAGAACCTAGAACCTGGACGCGTAGCGTCGGAACGAAGAACCGTTCTTCACGAATAACAGGTCCTCGCTCTGGAACGAAGAACGAGTTTTCCTCGGAGAACGGTGGACCGTTGACGGTTGACCTGAGAGGCTTCGTGCGAAGCAGCATCACTTCCCGACAAAGTCGGCCTCGCCTCTCACTTTTTTCTTGCCACTGATCTTTGGCTCTTTCCACCCCCAATCTGCTCTACCCGCAGCCACGGCTCTTCAAATCTCTAAGCAATCTCTAAGCGTTTGTTAAGCGGGCTCTAAGAAACGGGCCGTAGACTGAGAATATACCAAAAATCATATGGAGGTGTAAGAGATGAAAAAGATAGTGTTGATTACGATAGCGGTTCTTCTGATCGGTGGAATGACATTGGCAGTAGGTTACGGAACGAAAGCGATGCAGAGAGTTCAGGATCCCACAACCTGTGAGAACTTTGTGGATGCAGACGGCGACGGAATAAATGACAACTGCCCGAATGACGGAGTAAGAGAACTGAAGAATGCCCAGGACGGAACAGGCTACAGGCACGGCGCCTCTGGCGAAAAGGGACCGGGACTCGGCAGAGGATTCGGAAAAGCAGCACAGCTCTAAAAGATAAAACCCCTACCCAATCTATCAAGGGCCCGAAAGGGCCCTTGTTCTTATGATAACAAAATCGAAGACAATAGACGTCAGGAATCCGTCGGTCTACGTTTCTGGCTTGGGCTGTCATTTCGAATCTGATTGCGAAACTAAACGCTGTAGAGATGACATGAATGAGGTTAGAGGTTAGAAAGGCAAGATCTACTTGCTCTTCTACCTCTTCCCTCTGGTCTCTTACGTCTTTTGCCACCTTCAACAAGGACCTGGACGCGAAGCGTCGGAACGATGAACCTCTCTTTTGCTCTTGATCTTGAATCCCCGCTTGCGGTGGGAAGTGTTTGTTCTGAAACAAGTTCCGAGCTCGACCCCGTATCGATAACATGTATCTCAAATGTGGCAGTCTGTGCATTGCACGCGATAACACGCTTGTTATTGAATTCTCTTTTTTCCTCGAAGCGACGCTCTCGATAATGTTCTTTCCCGACTGTTAGTATCGAAGAAACGTGGTTTTCATCAGCGCACAGCCTTCAGCGGCTCTTCCCCCGCGAAGCGGGACTTAAGTCCGCCAATGCTATAATTGGCCTAGAACAATGTTAATCGTGGAGGAACAGTATGAACACTCTGGAAGATATTCTTTCAAAGCTCTCCGGAAAGCTATCAGAGCTTAAATTGGAGTACAAGGTGAAAACCATAGGAGTCTTTGGTTCCTACGCGAGAAATTTACAGACTGAAAGCAGCGACGTCGACATTCTTGTCGATTTCGAGCAGACTCCTGATCTCTTCGAGTTCATAAGGCTTAAGAACGATCTCGCATCATTGCTTGAAAAGCGTGTCGATCTGGTAACTCGCAAAGCACTAAGAAAAGACTATGAAGATCGGGTCTTATGCGAGGTCAAATACATATCATGAGACCAGATGACGCTGAGAAACATATCGAAGAGATCCTAAGAACCGCTCACTCACAAGAAGAGCGAGATTCTGAGCAGGATCATCTCAGAATGACGCGATGCAAAAGAAGACTATCACCCCATGTCACTCGTACAAACTCCTTACTTCATCACCCGTAAGCCTGCCCAGAAAGCCTGCCCCAATGAGCCTGCCCTGAAATGCTCCTGTTCAGGGTCATCCCGTGATGCTTCTGCACGGGATCTGGTCTTGAAGTACCGAGGTTGCAGGTTCGACAAACCTTGAGAGCAGTATTTTCGAACAAGTTCAGCATGACGGGATGCGATGTTCTCCAAATAACCTAAGGCCTGCATCCCGAGTACTCCTTATGTCAATCCCTTACTTTGTCATCCCGATATGAAACTGATCGGGATCTCGAATGTAAGAACCGCTGTGCGCTTAAAAGCGGGGAACCCGCTGATCGCTGTGGAGAACCGTCCTTCGTGACTCGTCCCAGATCATGGACCCGTCCTTCGCTCAGACCCAAGCCCAGATCCTGAACAGGAGCACTTCAGGATGACGTGAAGGACTGTCTTCCCGTGATGGGTCTGCACGGGATCTGGTCTTGAAGTACCGAGGTTGCAGGTTCCAAAAACCTTGAGAGCAGTATTTTGAAACAAGTTCAGCATGACGGGATGCGTTGTTCTCCAAATAACCTAAGGCCGTCATCCCGAGTACTCCTTATGTCAATCCCTTACTTTGTCATCCCGTAGAGCCTGCCCCAAAATGCTCCTGTTTGGGGGGTCTGCACGGGATCTCGCATCTAAGAACAGCTGTACGCTTCCTAGGAACGAGATTTTGAATCAATTTCGGATGACGACTGTGACGTTTTTGCTTTCGGGTCTTTAGCTTGCAACTCGGAACTGAGAACCTGCAACTGATCATCAGCGTACAGCCTTCAGCGGGTCCTTGCTCCTAAGCGTACTGCGATTTTTAGGAGCAGAATTCTGAATCATTTTGGAATGACGACTGGCTACTCCCTCTACCCTCATTCTATACTCTCTACTTTCTCTCTTATGACAATACACGAGAATGACGGAATCCTAGACGAAGAACCATGAACCTGGACGCGTAGCGTCGGAACGAAGAACCGTTCTTCACGAATAACAGGTCCTCGCTCTGGAACGAAGAACGAGTTTTCCTCGGAGGACGGTGGACCGTTGACGGTTGACCTGAGAGGCTTCGTGCGAAGCAGCATCACTTCCCGACGAAGTCGGCCTCGCCTCTCACTTTTTTCTTGCAACTGATCTTTGGGTCTTTCGGACCCCCTACCCCTATCCGCAACCACGTTCTCTAAGCAACCTCTAAGCGGCCGTTAAGCGGGCTCTAAGAAACTGGCCGTAGACTGAGAATGTACCAAAAATCAAATGGAGGTGTAAGAGATGAAAAAGATAATGTTAATTACGATTGCAGTTCTTCTGATCGGTGGAATGACATTGGCAGTAGGTTACGGAACGAAAGCGATGCAGAGAGTTCAGGATCCCACAACCTGTGAGAACTTTGTGGATGCAGACGGCGACGGAATAAATGACAACTGCCCGAATGGCGGAGTAAGAGAACTGAAGAACGCCCAGGACGGAACAGGCTACAGGCACGGCGCCTCTGGCGAAAAGGGACCGGGACTCGGCAGAGGATTCGGAAAAGCAGCACAGCTCTAAAAGATAAAACCCCTACCCAATCTAGTCAAGGGCCCGAAAGGGCCCTTGTTCTTATGATAACAAAATCGAAGACAATAGACGTCAGAAATTCGTCGGTCTACATTTCCGCCTTGGGCTTTCATTTCGAATCTGATTGCGAAACTAAACGCCGTAGAGATGACATGAATGAGGTTAGAGGTTAGAAAGGCAAGATCTACTTGCTCTTCTACCTCTTCCCTCCGGTCTCTTACGTCTTTTGCCCCCTTCAACATGGACCTGGACGCGAAGCGTGGGAACGATGAACCTCTCTTTTGCTCTTGATCTTGAATCCCCGCTTGCGGTGGGAAGTGTTTGTTCTGAAACAAGTTCCGAGCTCGACCCCGTATCGATAACATGTATCTCAAATGTGGCAGTCTGTGCATTGCACGCGATAACACAGTTGTTATTGAATTCTCTTTTTTTCCTCGAAGCAACGCTCTTGAGAATGTTCTTTCCCGACTGTTAATATCGAAGAAACGTGCTGCTGAAAGAAGTTCAGACGGAACTTGAGTTTTTTTGCTCTATAGCTGCAACTTTCATCTTGGCACTTGCAACTGATCTATTTCGGAGAACGGAGAACCGATGACGGTCAACGTGGTTTTCATCAGCGCGCAGCCTTCAGCGGCTCTTTTTTGTCTTCCCAGCGGGTCCATGCTCTACCCAGCGTACAGCCTTCAGCGGGTCCTTGCTCCTAAGCGTACTGCGATTTTTAGGAGCAGGATTCTGAATCATTTTGGAATGACGACTGGCTACTCCCTCTACCCTCATTCTATACTCTCTACTTTCTCTCTTATGACAATTCACGAGAATGACGGAATCCTAGACGAAGAACCAAGAACCTGGACGCGTAGCGTCGGAACGAAGAACCGTTCTTCACGAATAACAGGTCCTCGCTCTGGAACGAAGAACGAGTTTTCCTCGGAGGACGGTGGACCGATGGCGGTTGACCTGAGAGGCTTCGTGCGAAGCAGCATCACTTCCCGACGAAGTCGGCCTCGCCTCTCACTTTTTTCTTGCAACTGATCTTTGGGTCTTTCGGACCCCCTACCCCTATCCGCAACCACGTTCTCTAAGCAACCTCTAAGCGGCCGTTAAGCGGGCTCTAAGAAACTGGCCGTAGACTGAGAATGTACCAAAAATCAAATGGAGGTGTAAGAGATGAAAAAGATAATGTTAATTACGATTGCAGTTCTTCTGATCGGTGGAATGTCATTGGCAGTAGGTTACGGAACGAAAGCGATGCAGAGAGTTCAGGATCCCACAACCTGTGAGAACTTTGTGGATGCAGACGGCGACGGAATAAATGACAACTGCCCGAATGACGGAGTAAGAGAACTGAAGAATGCCCAGGACGGAACAGGCTACAGGCACGGCGCCTCTGGCGAAAAGGGACCGGGACTCGGCAGAGGATTTGGAAAAGCAGCACAGCTCTAAAAGATAAAACCCCTACCCAATCTAGTCAAGGGCCCGAAAGGGCCCTTGTTCTTGTAATGAATACAATCGAGTTTGACAGCACAAATTCTGAAAGACGCTGAAGAAGTGTTAAATGGAAAAGAAGGGAGGACGTACCACCGCATTTTCAAATCACCACGTGCTTGATTCGTTAAGTATCTCAATGGCCCCACACTCGATTTGGAGTGTTCTTTTGTGGGTTCTGTTTATTGTCTCATGAGAAAAATGAAATCCTTCTGAAAGAAGGGCCTCTACTGGCGGCTGCCCTGTACAGCGGGGTTTGATTTTCAGTGTCGCCATATTCTGGCGAAAGACGGTCTCAAGTAGACGAGTCCCTAATCAGCAGTAATTATCATAGGATTCCACGCTGATTTCGAGCGGTTTTCTCCGGGAAGCCTCGCGCTAGCAGCTGCTTTCTTCAATACAAATATCCTCTGGCTATATCATATGATCAATCTAGATGTTCGATGAAGGCGAGCTAGCTGATATGACCACAGAAGAATACTGATCAGATTATTCCCTATTCTTTTCTTTTTTCTCTGACAAGGTGTTTTTTGAGAGTGACTGAGGCACATTGATCAAAGGTATTCTTATAGGGGGATTCATTCCAGCCTGCGAAGTGAAAGAGATAATAGCGGCCCTAAGAAGAGGGATCAGAGTTGCGGTCCCGCTAATCATGCAAAAGTCTTCGAATGTTTTGTCTTCCATATTCTCGGGAGCTTCAAACCTACCCTTGATTGTTGCATCGAGCTTCAAAGCCATCTTTCTTCCGCTTCGACCCCTGACTTTGACTGAGAGAGACAACAAGCCGAGGAGGCAACCGTTATCGGCACGCCCATATTCAAGCTCTGGATCATGCAGGTCCAGCGAAATTGACATGTTTTTGACCCCCTCCTGGAGAGTAAACGAAAAATCAGAAATTCTGTGCGCCAAGAAACGGAACTCGGCATTCACTGGCTCAGGCACTATTCTTCATCCCTTTGATGCTTTGATTGCCAACGTACTCCCATATTGAGACTCGCTCTTCAGAAGAATCTGGAATCGAAGTATCATCTTTGAAGTCAATCTCAAGAGATACACGACCTCCGAGTTTGTTGACAACGTCAAAAAGCTTTCTTATTGTAAAGTTATAGTCGCCACTTTCGATCTTCGAGATCATTGCCTGGCTGCACTCTAGTTTTTCTGCCAGCTCCTTTTGTGAAAGGGATTTATCCGCCCGATAGTTAATGAGAGCTGCAGAAATATCCGTCATGACTCCAATCAAGTTCAACTCAAATCTCGTGTCATCGTCTGCCGACTCTAACAACAGTTCGCTGTCTCTCTTGAACACAGGCTCTGGATTTTCAGTATTCATTCTTCTCTTTCTATCGCCTTCACCCCATGAAAACATAAAAAACTACACCTCCTAAAACTTGCATACATTGAATCCCCGACCGGTCCATTCACAAATCCGCGACTTCAGTCTCTCGATCGCCTTCTCATACTTTTCATCGGACTCATCAAAGAAGACAAGATAAACGATAACCTTCTTATCATTGAAGAAGCAGAAAAGAATCCTTGCGTTTTCTGGATCATTCCTCTTCGTCTCTGTAAGATGAAGAGAGTATATTGAATAACTGGTCTCCGTACGTCTGAAAACCTCCAGGCGGGAAGATCTTCGCGGTTTTGCAAGTTCCGTTTTCACATAATTCTCCCCCGCCTTCTCCAGCAGCTCGGTGAGCAAAAACCTATTCTTTATCAGATCCTTCTTTCTGGAGGGATTCTTTCCTACGTACTTGTCAAATTCCCTCTGCATTCTTTCGTCGGATAAGACATCGATCTTTCTCTCCATCTTACCTCTATTTATAACTTATAAGTTGTATTATTGTAAGAACGATCCGTAACGATTATTACTCGTTACAACCATCTTGGGTCAATTAATAAGGCATTGCTCGCGATATCAAATGATTTCCATGAGCTTTCGGGATGGTTTAAGTAATCCTCTTGAGTTGATCTCTGGATGTAGAATAATTGGTTAGTTGGACTTCAACATTTCCTCTGCAACTGGTTTTCTCTTCGCGAGAAACCTTGAATATTCACTAAGTTCCATTGATTGCAACAAGCACAAAGCACTTTCTTATTGCGAGATATTCGCAAGTTAATATCTGTAGCCGGGCCAGTTGATCTACTTTCTCTTAGTATCGAAAGTTGTTTAAGCAGACGGGCATAGTTCGCCTCAGTTCACATGAGAATTCATCAGCAGAACCAAAACCTGCCTACGACTTACGGAATAAATCCCAACGATGTCAGATATACATTTCATAAACTGTTGTCGAATTTCTTTACCAAGAAGAGATCGTTCTGAACTGAAGACGTTTGTCCCAATGATAGATAATTGAAGTAGCCGGGCGGGCGCCCGGCTTCGGTTCAGCTATGTGAATATGCAATGGCAAAACGAACATGTTACCCTTTGACTGTTTGCTATTCTCCGGAAAGCATCTACTGAATAGGGTTTGCTTCGGTCACCTGCTGCGTACCTGCAATGGTGTGCTGATTTTTTCCCACCCATTCCTCAATAATCTCCTTCCCCTCGAATAGATCAGCAATGGTGATCGATTCGCCGAGTTTGTCTTCGTAGAAGTTCTGTAAGCTTCCTCCTCTGGAGCTGGAGAGATCGAGGATCATACCTGCTATGATGTATCTTCTGCTTTGCTCTGGCTTGTCAAGGTTCTCGAGTGCCTTGCCTGCAAGAAAGTAGCTTTTCGGAGTCCGGGGATCGAGCCTCAGCAGCTTCTGAGCCCATGCGAGGGCATCGAGAGGCCTGTCAGTATCGAGATAGAGATAAACAAGCTCTTCCACAGCTTTCATGTTGTCTTTGTCTTCCGAGAGTGCAGCCCTGAACATAAGTTCGGATTTGTAAGGCTTCTTTCGCTTCTTGTAGATCTTTCCGAGGAAGACCATTCCTTCTATGTCATTCGGTTTCCTGGAATAATGCTCTTCAATGAGAGACTCTGCAGTCTCTGTGTCATCGAAGAGATAAGCGATATGCCCCAGATCCCACAGCTCTTCTTCGTTCAGAGTTACCCACCTTTCGAACTCGCTCGCAACTGATACGCCTTTCTCAGCCTCAGAAGCGCATTGACTACTTTCTCCATTTAGAACTGTTTCTGAAACACTCTCCTTCTTTGAGAGATCGTTTATTATCTCGCGATAAAGCTTGCCCGCTTCTTTCCAACTTCCATCCAGAAGCAGAGCCATCGTCTTGGTTATTCTGTCTTCCATGATATTTCTCCTTTCGTCGAAATAGTTGCAAGTTCTGAGTTGCAAGTTGCTTAAAATCCGCTGCACGCTTGAAAGCGGAAAACCCGCTGATCGCTGGAAAGACCGCTGAGAACGAAAAATGTGCATTATGTCAAAGATTCAGAACAAAGACATTCAACAATATGCTGTTCGTTTTCCTTAGCTAGTCGGTGTTACCATAATCCTGGAGGTGAGCTTATGACCTATTCTTACGAAAAACTCGACGTCTACAAACTCAGCATGGCCTTTGCATTTGATGTCTATCAGACAGTCTCTTCGTTCCCTGAATATGAGAAATTTGGCCTATCTTCCCAACTTAGGAGAGCCGTAATATCCGTTCCTTCCAATATTGCTGAAGGCTCAGGGAGACAGCACAAAAAGGAATATGCACAATTCCTCTTTCTCTCCAAAGGCTCTCTCAGAGAGGTCATAACCCAGCTTGAATTGTCAAAGATGCTCGGTTACATAAATCAAGAGACTCATGAAGAACTCCGTGAAACTGCTGATCGACTTCACAGAATGCTCAACAGGCTAATCTCAAGTCTCAAAGTCTCGCCCGACTGAGAAGTGTTCCCAAGCTCTTCGCTCTTGGCTCTTCCCAGCGGGTCCATGCTCTACCCAGCGTTCAGCGCTCAGCGGATCCTTGATCTTCCCAGCGGGTCCATGCTCTACCTAGCGTTCAGCGACAAGCGGATCCTTGATCTTCCCAGCGGGTCCATGCTCTACCCAGCGTTCAGCGATCAGCGGGTCTTTGGTCTTCCAGCGGATCTCTCGTCCATGCCACATACCTCTCCCTCTTCTTCTCGCGGTAGGACTTGACTCCTTCTAGCCGCATGATCGCGGTCCTCTCGCCCAGTCTGCTGAAGATCCTGGCTCCAACGGTTCCATCGAAATCAGTTAAGTTCAGGTTGGAGGTTATTATAGTTCCCGCTCCCTGTTCATACCTGTGGTTTATCAGTTCGAATATCTTGTCTGTGGTCATCTTGTTTTCCGTCTCGTTGCTGAGGTCGTCAATAACGAGAAGGTCAACCCCCGAACACTCCTGTATCTTCTCGGAGATCGTCTTGAAGTCTCCGATCTTCAGAGACGGAGCCGTTATGAAGGCTACCGTATCTCCCATATTCACCGCTTCTATCGCTATGCCCGCCGCGAGGTGAGTCTTTCCGGTTCCGTAGCCTCCCAAAAGGACGAAGTTCGATCCTATCTTCCACGCCCTGTGTCTCACGTACTTCTTCGAGAGGTCGAGCGCCCTTTCAGTCACTTCATCTTCAGCGATGAAGTTGTCCAGTCTTCTCTCCCAAAGTCCCTTGGGAAGAACTTTTATCAGCCTCTCCATGTTCTCCTTTACCCTTCTGAATTCCCTGTATATCGAGCACTCGTACATGAGGTCGCTGTACTGTGGGTCTTCGCTCGCGTAAATGATATATCCCCCGTAAGGGCACTTCTCCGGACCGGAACAGTTCCTCATGCACTCTTCTATCGCCTCGTCTTTGCTATACCGTGTATTTGAGGAGTTCTTCGAGTGTTTTGGGTCTTTCTCTTGCGGGATTCTTGAACTTTTCGATAGGATCTCTAAACGATCCAGAATCGCTCCAATCTTTTCTTCCATTTCTATTCGCTCTCCTTCCGAATGCGCCCCTTAGAAGAGGCTGCATAAGATATTCGAAGCCTATCTCTTCGAGTACTTCGTGTTTCGATCTGTCTATAGCTATGATCGCAGTCTTTATCTGGGAGGGATAGCATTTATTGAGGGCTTCTCTCAGGAGAGGAATCCACTCCCTCTCGAAGGGCCCTATTATCGCCTCCCATGTTTCCATAACGTCTCTCTCGTACCTCGAACAGGAGTCGAGATAGGAGAGATCCTCTTGCTCTCCATCTTCCCTGTCCGGATCATTCTTCTCGAACAGCGGAACAATCAGACAACCTTCCGCCTGCACTTCTTCCGGAGGTCCGCCTTCGCCTTGACGCAATTGTTCATTCCCGTTCGATTTGATTCCGGAAACGGCCATTTCGCCGGGAGGAGTGTCTCCGGAAATGAGCTCTTGCGAATCATTATCCAACTCTGTTTGCACAAGAGAGACTTTCTTTGCGACTTCAGAAATCTCTTCTTTCTCTTCATTCTTAACCCCTTTTTCCGTTGATTGCGAAAGCAAAGCTTTCGTTTCTCCGTAAGGAGAAAGAATGTTTTTTTCTCTTGTTTTGTTTACTTTACTTTTCTTTAGTTTAGTTTTGTTTATATTACTAGCAGGCGTCGGGTAGGCCTCCGGTAGGTCTCCAGTAGGCCTAGAGTAGGTCTCGGGTATGGTCTCATCTCTAATGACGCTGTTCTCTTGTTCATGAACAGACGCTTTCGCAACCGCGCAGGGTGGTGTGTCTTGAGTAGGTCTTGTGTCGGCCTCGGGTAGGTCACGGGTAGGTGTCGGGTGCGCAATTACTGTGTATTTTCCCGGGTTATGTCGGTCACCCGTTTCATACGCCAACAGACCGAATTTACACAGTTTTCTCCTCGCCCTTATGAGCTGGTCCCTGGTGCAGCCGAACACACTCTGAACTATCCCGTTTGGAACTATGAAACTCTCGGGCCATCTCGCGTTGTTCGCATAGTCGAGTATGAAGAAATAAAGAGACGTCTCGAGAGAGTTGAACTTGTGTATCTTGTTCGCTATCCAGAAGTTGTTTATAAGTTCTATGTAATTCATACGAAAACCTCCATAGAAATAGTTGTCAGTCAACGGTTCGCCGTTCTCCGAAAGAGCCAGGTCAATGGCCTAACCGCTCTTTTTCCTCTCGATAAACCGCTTAACTTGGACTGCTAAAGGTTCTTCTGCTATCATCATCATCGGGAGGTGTGATGATGGCTTTCAGATTCAAGGACCTCGAGGTTTGGAAGTTGAGCAAGGACTTCGCAAGGGATATCTACTCAGTTACCTCAACTTTTCCGGAGGAAGAGAGATACGCTTTGGTTTCTCAACTTCGCAGAGCCGCAGTCTCCGTTATGTCTAACATTGCTGAAGGTGCCGGCCGCCAATACAGGAAGGAATTCGTTCATTTCCTGTACCTGGCCAGAGGCTCTCTCAATGAAACAGTTTCTCAGTTGGAACTTTCGTTCGAATTCGGCTATATCGACAAAGAGACTCTTGAAACTATTGAACAGAGTGCCGAACGCATTAACCGCATGCTCTGGAAACTTTCGAAATCACTTGCTCCTTCCACTTCGGAGAACGGTCAACGGTGAACCGTTAACTCTCTTGGGGTAGGTCCAAGGATCTTGGTGAGTAGCCCGGGGGGATTTCACCCCCAGGCTCTCTCAGAACCGGACTTGAACCTCTCGATTCATCCGGCTCCCATTATCCAGCCATATAGAATATCCCCATTGTCCAGTGTACAAAGGAGATGTCATACGACCTCATTTTGTCTGTTAGCACTTCCCTTCCCTCTGTTCACAGTTCCTCCCTTTCGGTTGTCTGCACAGAGTTGGTTGACTAACCTACAAAACTGGATAACACAGTCCCTTCGCTCCACTCCCATTACAGGAGCTTCATCACTACTACGGACTGTTCCGCCCCTGAATCTGGCATCGGTACTTTCACCCTCGTGGGTCTTCCACTTGCGGCTTTTCCCTTAACATCCAGATCCAGGTTCCCAAGTTCCTAATCGAAGCCTGTACCAGGGTCACGCCACCTGTATGCCGGTCACCATCTGGACAGTAAGCAGGTTTCCTCCAGACTTATCCCGGGATAGTTGGTCCTCCCGGTTTTGATGACACTAAAGGTCGTTACGACACGTTCACGGCGGTTCACTTGTATTCGTCTCCTCTGGNNCGTAACGTTCACTACCATGGCTCTTTACCAAAGCAGCTTACGGTGGTTTGAAGCCTCCACCTGCATGGCGGCTTCGAGGGGCCCTCCCTCATCTTCAATTAAGCATGGCTAGAAGTTTCCTTCTTCGCCTTCTTGGCACACACGTACCCGCTACCCCCTATCTGCAACCACGCCGTCAGGCCTTTCGAAATCTCCTCACCGGCTTCAGCTTCTCTTTCTTCTCGTAGGCTTCTTCTGGAAGATAGTCGACCAGCTCCGAAAGGTTCTTGAACGTGATGAATTTGAATGGATCGGGGAGCCCTACGACAGTATCCAGCGCAGCCTCTCTATCCAGAAGCCTTATTTGAGTAGGAGCCTCATCGCTCGCGTATTCATAGCCACTTAGCTCCACCTTTCCTATCCCTTCTCTGTCTATGAATTCATCTGCGAGCTTCTTCATCTTCTTCGCTCCTTCCTGAAAGGCGACTGTCTTCTGAAGGGTCTTCTTCAAAGAATCACTGTCACTTATCGTGAGATCCTCTCCAAGCTTCTCCATGAGAGGACAGAGTGAATGATACAGGCAGTAAGAGCAGTGGTCTCCGGCTTCAGGACTAAAGTCGCTCTGAAGGATCTGGTTTATCCAGGCGTATAGATTGATTCCCGCCTCTTCGAGGTTCTCTTTCGTTATCTCTTTCGAGAAGGAAGCGCCCGCAGAAAGAGAGACCCATTCGATCCTGCCTATGTTATATCCCACTCTCGATAGAGCCCAGGCGTATATAAGAAGCCTCTCCCAGTCGGGATCGCCAAACCCCGCCTTGAAGTGACAGAGGGTAAGTGCCTGGTTGACCGTCCCCGGTCCTCCGTCCTCCGAAAGACCAAGAAAATCAGATTCAAGGCTCTTTTTAGCTTCGTTTTCGGGATGAGAAACGAAGAAGTCCGCTTCATGGTTTTTCGCGAAGGACGGGTCCACGCTCTGGGACGAAGGACGAGGGACGTCTTTCCGCTCTTCCTCATAGAGCGCCTGCGCTACTCCCCTAAACACGACTTCCGGTTCATCGAAGGGTATTGGATTGGAGAATCTGTCCAGAGCGAAGGGGATATTGAGAGCAAGAACCTCTTTGCTCTTGAGGAATTGAACTCCGAACTCTATCTGCTCCATATCCCTCTTGAGATTCTCTCCAAAGAGAAGGGGAGTGGGAGAATTACCGAGATAAGCGTTGAACACCGCCCTCAAGATGAGAGCGTTATGTTTTCTTCCCTCTCCCCGAGCTTCTGGCAGGCCTTCAAAATAACGGAGATAGAACCTGTGAGGACATTCGATGAAGACCTTGATTCGGGAATAGGATAAGGGGAACGGGTGACGGTTCTCCGTCAGCCGTTCTCCGTTCTCCGATTTCTCAGGAGCTAATTGCCTGGAAATGTATGGACAAGAGAAATTCTGTCCTATTCCTGACGCTTCTTCTGCGGGAATTGACGAAGTAATATCACTGTTGCAAAAAGGGTAAACAGAATTAGACCTTTCCCGTTTGAAAGTGGTAGTATTTAGTTGGGTGTTGTTACATTTGTTTCTTGAGAGCGGATCTCCTGCCAGAGGTCCGTTCTCGTTTTTTACTGCCGGATTCATGGCGAATCACCTTCCTTTCATTAGTTCAGTTGCAAGTTCTGAGTTGCAAGTTGCAAGGGAAAATCAGTTGCAAGTGCCAAGTTGTTAGTTGCGTAAGAACCGCTGATCGCTTAAAAGCGATGAACCCGCTGAGCGCTATGAAGAACCGCTTTTCGCTGATCGCTATTCGCTCCGAAAAGCAATTCATACTTCATTGCCCAATATTAAGTGTTTGTTCGCCGACAAGATCAGAACCAGATTCTGACCAGGAGCTTTGTCAGAATGACGCAAATCATGAAAGCTAATAATCCCTGAATGGCCTCATTCTGTCATCCCGTGATGTCTCTGCACGGGATCTTGTTCTTATTGTTGCATTGATCTTCCAAGCGGTGAACGTCTCCTAGCAAGCGACCAGAGCGGATCTTTGGACGATGGACCATTGACGGTGGACCTTTTCTCATAAGTCATACTGTGCCTCCTTCGTTGTTAGTTCTCTCAGAACGTTCTCATATACCCCTATGTCATACCCGAGACTGTAGAGATACATGATATCCTTGTAGCCGGGAAAGCGGGAAGTTCTCGTGAAACAGGGAAAGATCCTCTCCACCGGAACCTCGAGAAAACGGGCAAGCGTATCCGCTTTCTGGAAACAGGGAATTATCCTTCCAAATTCGACCTCGGAGATATACTTCTGGTCCTTCCCGATCACCTCTCCAAGCTCCCTCTGGCTAAGCTGCTTCATGATCCTCTCATCGCGCAGGTTGCCCATAAATCACCTCCTCTCTGCATGGAAGCAGTTCATTCAGAACTCTATTTTCTGAATGCGACGGCTTAGAAGCCTTCGATATACTTCAAATCATCTCTTCATATTCATGTTGATATTACCGGACTGTCTTTAGCTTTGAACCGCAGTAGTATGCTTGAAACTCGCACGGATTTGTTTCCTGTGCAGTCAGGAATTCCAATGTCATTCTACGGGGACAAACCTGAAGTTGAGTTCTTCAAGAAAGAAACCCTTAAACAAAGAGAACAAAAGATAAAAGCAGTTTTTTCAAAACTATCCATATTTTGAAGAACCTCCATAAGCTCCGTAAGTCAATCAAAACAGGTTGTATATATTCTATCTCATTCTCACAAACGCTGTCAATAACTTTTAATGAGCTTTTCAGTATTGATAGACCGGAGCGATTTTCAAATACAGCTTATTATTCATGATTATTGCTGATTAGATCTGATTATTTTCTTTGCTCGATTTCTTTGATTCTATTTCTTGTTCTTTCATCGTCTTTCTTTTTTCTTTTCGTGTCGAACCGCTCTTAGAATTAACGGCCGTCACTCGCGAGAAACCAGCCTTTGCTTCCACATTCCGATTATACATTCCCGTAATTCCAGAGCCAAAGTCAGGTGTTTTTCACCTGAGCTTGGAGATTTTTGACCCGGTGATATATATTCATCTCACGTGGCCACGAATAAAAAAACGGAGGTTGCGGGAACGTGGTAGCGGGTGGGTAAGATCTTTCAAACCCCTAACCCCCTTACCTCTGACCCCGGCCTCTAGAACAAGGAGGAATTTTCATGGGACTTGGCACAACTGTAATGGTAGTAGGTACTGAGAAGTCACTCTCGATCACCTGGGATACCGGTGTCATCGAGGACGACAAACCAGTCCTCTCGAGACAGACTCTCAAGGTCGATTCGGCAATGACTGCGCAGGAGGCTTATGACGCAGCATATAACATCGCGAGCCTCACCGATTACATCATCGCCGATATCAAGCTAGTTGAAACCCAGACCCTCGGACCGATCGATTAAGAGACGTATTGATGTAAGAGGGTAGAGGCTGGAGGTTAGAAATTCAATAGCTTCTTACCTCTGACCGGTGAAACAATGTAACCGTAGGCCGTAGTCCGTTCGCCGATTAGGATCGAAAATGCAATGCCACTGCACTTTACAGCTCTTTCGGAGGACGGATGACGGTCAACGGAGAACCGTTATTCGAAAGGAGGAACTCAAATGAGAAACCTGAGCGTTAGGTGGTACGATTCAACCGCTAAGAAGTCCAAGGGCTTCTACATAAAGGAGCCCAAGGAGAGTCTGACTCAGTCTGAAGTCGAGACAGTGATGGGAAACCTCATAACTCTGAAGGCAATCCCTTCAAGCTATGCGGTAGACTACGCGGCAGTGATCGACACCCAGAAGAATGAGTTGTTTAATCTGATCTGACCACATTAGTTGTTCGTTCCAGAGCGAGGATCTGTTCTTCGTTCTTGGATGCCCGGGCTTACAGCCCGGGTTTCTTCAAAGAACTGATCAGTTTGTTGATCATCATGTTGATCTTTGTGCCGACGGCTTCGATTGATTCAAGACAGCTGTCGTTAATGTAGCCGAGCCTATTGGCTATGGCAAGTTGAGTAAGCGATTCAAGAAGAGAACCTCTCGCGAGGTAGAGGAATTGAATGAACTCCTTTCTATGCTGCCTTCCAGAACCTTCGGCGATATTGGAAGGAATGGATACAGCAGATCTTTGGAGCTGAGAACCGAGACCGTATTTCTCATACTCAGGAAAGTCTCTGGTTAATCTGTAGATCTCCATCACGTAATCCATGCTGAGCTGCCATACATGCAAATCTTTGTAACTTGTAGACACATCATTCACCTCCGAGAGAATTCTAAAAGAATCGGCGTCTTTGATCAACTCCGCTCTGACCAAGAACATGGACGCGTAGCGTCGGAACGAGGAACCTAGGCGCGAAGCGCAGACTATGATCTTTGCTTTAACCAAGAACCTGGACGCGAAGCGTCGGAACGAGGAACCTAGGCGCGAAGCGCAGAGTATGATCTTTGCCCTTAACCAAGAACATGGACGCGTAGCGTCGGAACGAAGAACGTGGGCGCGAAGCGCAGACTATGATCTTTGCTTTAACCAAGAACATGGACGCGAAGCGTCGGAACGAGGAACCTAGGCGCGAAGCGCCAGAACAAATAATCTACAAGGAGGTAATCCATATGAACTGGATAAGAGAGTTAATATCCCTAATCACAATTTTCGCAAGCTATGTAGAATCTCCCGGCAACGGGGCTGAGAAGAAAGAGAAAGTGAAGCAGATGATAAAGGATGCGCTTCCAGATGAAGAGTGGAAGATCGATCCAGAATTCTTCGACTTCATCCTGGATGTCTTGATAGACCTTGTCGTCATGTTCCTGAACAAGGGCCTTTGGAAGACTGCGATGAAGGTGCTGGTGAGGTGATCACAAAGCTTCTACTTCACTTTTTTGGCAATCTCAAACTGAGAAGGAATTCGTCCCAATTGCTAGTTTCAAGGAGCTTGTTGATGCTAACAATTTCTCATGAGCTATATGCTGCCGTATTTACGTTTGCTGGGGTTTCAGATTTGCTGAATTTTGAGCTATAAAGTAAATAGGTTTGTAGGAGCTCCGGCCGTCACAGGTGAGCCGTTCGGTGAATCCAGTGGCACCAGGCAACTCGGCTTGGGTATGGATCCGGAGCCTTTTTTTCCATGGAGGAAAACTGAATGGCACTTGTTCTTCTCTCCGACGAATCCGGAGACAACGGATTGTCATTCTCGAAAGGATCATCTCACTTCAAAGTTGTTTGCAGCATTCTTCTAGATGATAACAAGCTGGATTTGATTTTGAACCGTGTAGCTAACATCTACAAGACTAGCTTTCTATGTGATATCAAGAAATGGTCTCTCCTACATAAGAAAGCAAGAAAACCAAATAATCTGTACTCCTTTCTTGATTCATATGAGCAGCTTTCAGTTGATGAGCTTTGCTTACCAAGTGTGTTGGTAATCGACAAACATCTATACTCCAATCCAGATTCCGTAAACCGTGCAACTGTTGAAGCTTATGAAGTTATTTACAAACGACTGCTCCCATTCATAAGGAGTACATCATATTTGACACATTATAAAGTGCCTCGAGACTTGATATGGTATATAGACGTAGCAAGTAATCGAGATTTCATTAACAATCTGAGAACCAGAGTGCTGAACTATGCAAATGCGAAACAGTGCAACATCGCGGGACCAAATTTCATAATAAAACCAAAATACTTGAAGATTGGATATGAAAAGAAGTTGTCCACTCTCATTTCATTTGTTGATGTTTTGGCAGGAATATCGGCTAAATACATGGAAACATTCTACTTATATTGTCTTCCCAAAGATCCGCTTTGCTCAAATTCGAACTATCCATGCGGGAAAAAAGCCCACTACGGCACGAACCCTGGATTTGACTGCTCTTCTGAACCCAACTGTAAGAACAGTCTGATTGAATGTTGGAAATTGATAAGAAGACTGACCTGTGGTTTTGAAGTGGAAATTTGTGGAAATCCTTATTGGAAGTGGCAGGCATTGTTCTACCTACCAGGACATAGCAGATTCCGGCTGAGCAATGTTTTTGGAGATGACGGATTCTTTCAATAACATCTTTGGAGTTTTTTGCCATGTTTCTGTATCCCAAGTATGGTGCTTGTAGCTAATCTGGTAATTCTTTAGAAATCAATTGTAGCAGCAAATGTGCTTGAAGCAAAAAGCGATGGAGAATGGAAAATTGTTGTCTGATCCTTCTACATAAGTGGTAATAGAACAAATAGGAACGCATCTGTGCTCAGAGAAGAAATTCGTAACACCCACCTCATATTTGCTATCATTGTGTTAGTTATTCAACAGAGGTACATGGATTCCCAAGATTACGAGAAGCGGCAATTTCAATTAAACCTAGATCCAATAATGTCAGTAATTGGACGTGACAAGTCCTTAGGATTAGCCAAAATGAGACTTCGATCGACTTCACAGTTTAGTTAAAGTTTTTTCGATCGAAGTCCACACAATTACATTTATGTTGCTTATAAAACTACGACTGTAAAATTGTACTGATGATATACTCAGTTATTATAGTTATATATACTAAAACCTGCTGAAAACGGGTGAATAACTCCCAGCTACATGAGAATTACCAAGAAAGGGGATATAACATGAATCCACAAGAGAAATTCATTCAGCTTTTGCGCGAACTCTTCCAGTTCGAAAGTGCTGACCTTGAGTTTGGAATCTACCGCATAATGAATCATAAACGCCAGATAATTGAGCAGTGGATCACTGAAGATTTGTCCAAAGCCATTTCAGAAGAATTGAATAGTGGTTCTCTATTTGCGCAACGAAAGGCGCATGAAGAACTAGCTGCCGCCAAAGAAGACGTCCTTAGAACGTTAGGTGAGGATGCCATTAATGCTGAAGGCATTTTGGAAAATCAGTATCATGCTACACCAGTAGGCAGAAAGTATCTTGAAGCGTTTGCAAACGCTACTAATACTAATAGTTCACAAGTTTTAGAGACCACAATATATAATCATCTTTACACATTCTTCAGTCGTTATTGGCAGGATGGGGACTTCATTTCGAAGCGCCGATACTCGAGAAAGGAACGCTACGCCATCCCCTACAATGGTGAGGAGGTCACTCTCTACTGGGCGAACCAGGACCAATACTACGTTAAGACTGGAGAATACTTCACAGATTACAGTTGGAGGGCTCACAACGGTGTAACTATAGATTTCAAGATTCAAGAAGCAGATGTAGAACAGAACAATGTTAAGGGAGAAAAGCGCTTCTTCCTTCCAGTGCCTGACGATACCTTTTGGAACGAGGAAACCTACACTTTAATTATTCCCTTTGAGTATCGACCTTTGAAAAAAGACGAGGTCAGTACATATGGTAATAAGAATCAGCAGAACAAGATTAATGAAGCAACTATTCAGATGATCCCTATACGTTTTGAAAATAATCTCGAAGCTTTGGAGGCTTTGAAGGGCGAGAAATACAGGGATGCGAGTGGAAATTCCATTTCGAACCTAGAACATCACATTAGACAGTACACAGCTCGCAACTCTCGAGACTACTTCATCCACAAGGACCTTCGAGGTTTCCTTCTACGCGAGCTGGATTTCTATCTGAAGAACGAGGTCCTCAATCTCGATGAGTTAGAAGTTGCCGGTGAAGATCTGTCCGAGGGATGGTTTCAAATGATGCGCCTGATTAAACGTATAGGAAGTAAAATTGTGGATTTTCTTGCTCAGATAGAAGACGTTCAGAAAATGCTCTGGGAAAAGCGAAAATTCGTTACAGAGACCCAATACTGCATCTTGGTCGGTGCCATCGGCGAGGACCACTATTATAACATCGCTAAATGCGATGCCCAATGGGACGAATGGAAGCAGCTCTTCTGCATTGATGAGGAGCAGACCAACATATTCACGATTGACAAGAGCAAGGAAGAGAATAGAGTGGCGCTCATGAAGGCGAATCCGACGCTTGTCCTTGATACAAAGTATTTTTCGGAAGACTTCGTAGACACTATATTAGGGAGTGTTGAGGATCTTACTGATCTTCTCGATGGTGTTTTGGTGCATGGTGATAATTTCGCCGCTATATCTTTGCTTTCCGCGACTTATGCTAAGGCGGTAGACTTTGTATACAGCGATCCCCCTTATAATACGGGAAACAACGATTTTGTTTACAAGGATTCCTATCGGCACTCATCTTGGTTAGCAATGATGAATTCTCGACTCACCGCAGTCAAACCCCTCCTGTCTGATAAGGCTGTTCTCTTTTTCAGCATTGATGACGAAGAGGCTGCCCGTCTTGCGCTGCTTCTTAGCCAGCATTTCAGCGATGACAGCTTTCTCGCGTGGATAGCATATGAACGCTCTGGTAGCTCAGGGTTGGGACAGGGAGGGGCAATTGTCAATACGAAAGAACATATCCTGTCTTATTGTATGGACAAAAGCCATCTGAACGACGTGATGTACGAACGCCCGATCGAGATCGACGTTCTACGCCGATACAACAAGAGGCTTGTGAATCAAGGAGAACGCGAGGTTGTGTCCAGCTTCACTGCCCCCTCAACCGGGGAACAAGTCTCAGTGTACAAGCATGACGGAGACATAATTCATACTATTTCTCTTCGTGATTTTGAAAGGCGGCAAGATGAGATACTCGCTGAGTATTCAGAACACTTTGACTCGGTATTCAGGCTGACAAGTATTCAGAGAGAGAATTCCTTTCAACATGAGATTCTGTCACGATGTGGCGATGGCTTATATTCGGCTGACTATCTAGTGTCTCGTGGAAGGTACGCTGGACAACGGATAACCACTTTCTATTACAACCGGCAGATTTTCGTGTGGCTCCGTGATAGTGCCCGCCTCGAAGACAACAAAATCTTGAAGCTAAATAAAATCACTGATCAATGGCCGCACGCAGAAATTCCCAAGGCAGATCTTGCAAACGAGGGTGGTGTGACTCTATCCAGAGGCAAAAAACCTGAACAACTTTTGTCTAGACTAATTCATTGGGGATCGGACAAATCAAGCATTGTTCTCGATTTTTTTCTCGGTTCAGGTACTACAACTGCTGTAGCTGCTAAGCTTGGACGCAAGTATATTGGTATCGATTGTGAAAGCTATTTCCGAGAAAAACCGCTGAGGCGTATGAAGAGAGTGTTGTATGGTGAGCAAAGTGGTATTTCTAAACAATCTGAGTGGAAAGGTGGCGGTGCCTTCAAATACATTCAATTGGAAAGCTATGAGGACGCTCTTAGCAACATTAATTTTGACATCGAAACGGGTCAGCAAGCCCTAAACCTCTTCAAAGACGAGTATCTTCTCCACTACATGCTCAATTGGGAGACACGCAAGAGTGAAACTCTTCTGAATGTAGAGAAGCTGCAGTCTCCTTTTTCATATAAGCTTCGTATATACCGTGACGGAGAGACTCGCGAACAAACAGTTGACTTGCCAGAAACCTTCAATTATCTGATCGGATTGACTGTACAATCTCGGAGAGCGTATTTTGACGAGGAACGGCGCTATCTAGTTTATCGTGGAGTAACTCGTGAAAACCGAAAAATGGTGGTAATCTGGCGTGAAACGCTAGGATGGGTGAAAGGTAACTATGAGCGAGATGCCACGTTTGTCCAAAATCAGAATATGTTAGAGGATGCTGACGAAATCCTGGTCAACAATGATTCCTATATACATGGGGCACGTTCACTTGATCCCATCTTCAAAGAAGCCATGTTCAAGGGAGTGACGGGTTAGATGCCTGATGTGCTGTTCAAGAAGGTAGATTACACACTTAAGAAACTCATTGAGGACTTGAAAATGGGCGAAATTGGCTTGCCAGATATCCAACGCCCATTTGTTTGGCCACGAACAAAAGTCCGTGATCTCTTCGATTCGATGTATAGGGGTTTTCCTATTGGATACCTATTATTCTGGGAAAATGGTTATTCGGATGTACACCGTACCATTGGAGTAGATCAAAAGCAGAAAGTCGCTCGTTTGCTGATCGTGGATGGACAGCAACGTCTCACTTCATTATATGCAGTCATCACGGCAAGTGTAGTAAAAAACAGGGAATTCCACCCAGAACGGATTCGAATCTCATTTAATCCTATTGAAGAAAGATTTGAAGTACTGAATTCCGCAATCGAAAAAGACGCTGAGTGGATTCCCGATGTGAGTGTGATATGGCAACCAGGTGCGAGCAATCGCAGATTCATCGATGATTTTCTGGATAAATTGAAGACACGATGCCAAATCACTCAAGAAGCAGAGGATGAAATTGCTTCTGCGATTGAGCGCCTTGAACAACTCAAGGATTATCCACTTACCGCGCTTGAGATATCGTATTCAGTAAACGAAGATAGCGTTGCGGAGATCTTTGTCCGAATAAACAGCAAGGGCACACCGCTAAATCAGGCAGATTTCATTCTTACCTTAATGTCTGTCTTTTGGGACGAAGGTCGTAAAGAACTGGAGGATTTCTGTTGGCAAGCAAAAAGACCGCCTGTTAGAAACCAAACTTCTCCGTTCAACCATTATCTCCTCCCAAGTCCAGATCAATTACTTAGGGTCAACGTTGCACTGGGGTTTCGTCGCGCACGCCTGGAACATGTATATTCACTTCTGCGGGGCAAAGACCTGCAGACAAACCAGTTTTCTGAAGAGCAAAGGGAAAAGCAGTTTGATATACTTAGAAAAAACCAGATTCTTGTGCTTAACCTCCAGAATTGGCACGAGTTCTTTAAGGTTCTTAGGAGAGCGGGATATACTAGCTCTCAGTTTATCTCATCGCAAATGGCCATTGTTTATACTTATTCTCTTTGGCTTATTGGGAAACGCGACTTTAAGGTCGATCTGTACAAATTGCGAGAGACAATTGCTAGATGGTTTTTCATGGCTTCCTTAACTGGGCGTTATACAGGTTCCTCTGAAAGTCGTATGGAGCAGGATTTAGCACTCCTGCGTAATACAGATAATGCAGAGGATTTTGTGCGTATTCTAGAGGAACAGATTGATGCAGTTCTCACTCAAGATTACTGGGAATTCACCTTGCCTAACGAACTGGAAACTGCTGCAGCACGTAATACTGGACAATTCGCATACTATGCTTCTCTGTGTTTGCTAGATGCTCCGGTTCTTTACTCGAGAATGAGAGTAGTGGACTTGCTTGATCCTTCGGCAAAAGCGAAAAGATCTGCTCTAGAAAGACACCATCTTTTCCCGCGCAGTTATCTTCAAAGACATCAGATAAAAGAAAATCGTTTGATCAATCAGCCAGCGAACTACGCTCTTGTAGAATGGAGCGACAATGTCGAAATCTCGGACAGTGCGCCCGCTAGTTATGTTCCCAAAATCGAAGACAGATTCTCAGCTGATGAGCTTAGAGATATGTGTCGTCTCCATGCTCTTCCGAATAAATGGTATGAAATGGAGTTCCAAGAGTTCTTAGCAGAGAGACGAAAAAGAATGGCCGAAGTGATTCGGCAAGGCTTTATGAAAATTGAGGAGGTATGATCATGCCAAACGGAGTTCAACAATATGTCAGACTGGAAAATCGTCTAATCCTTTTGGCATGGCTAAATAGTGTACTAGGATATGAAAGCAACGCGGCAATGCTTAAGGATTGCGTAGAGGTTCAGGAAGGTTATTATGCTGACGGTCAAAGCTTTTTGTGTCAACATCTGTTGGCTCGAGGAAGAAGGGTGCTTATTCCAGCAGATGATTTAATCCGCTATGATGAGAACATTCGTTGCCACCTTGAGAAGATGAACCGTCACCGTTCAATACCCATCACACTGCGTTATTTCCAGCATCTCGCAGCCTTATATACTGAAATCTTTTTGGACAGATTCTTCAATCATAAGGATCTATTGATAAAAGACCTTAGTGCTTTTGTTGAAGCGCGTAACGCTCAACCAGCGGAGCCACAACTAGACCCCATAGTAAGAGAAGATCTAACTAAACTTGCATATTGGATGGCAACCGGCAGCGGCAAAACACTGCTTATGCACTTGAACTATTACCAATTCTTGCACTATAATCTAGATCCGCTAGACAATATTTTGCTGATTACACCAAATGAAGAGCTTTCTGATCAACACATTGATGAACTATTACTTTCAGGTATTCCTGCCAGACGCTTTGATTTGAATAACAATGGCTTGTTTGATCATCTAGAAGTAGTGCAAGTGCTTGAGATCACAAAACTTGTTGGTGAAAAGAGGGGGTCAGGGGTCAGTGTACCTGTAGAGGCCTTTGAGGGAAAGAACCTAATATTCGTTGACGAAGGCCATAAAGGTACCGGTGGACAAGCCTGGCGCAGCTACCGTGACGCACTTGCTGAGACTGGATTCACATTTGAATATAGTGCGACTTTTGGACAGGCACTCTCAGCCGTAGGAAATGATAGCCTCACCACAGAATATGGTAAAACTATCGTGTTTGATTATTCTTATCGGTACTTCTACGGTGATGGGTTTGGTAAAGACTTTCGAATACTTAACCTGAGAGATGTTAATCATAATAATCAAACAGATATATTGCTACTTGGCAATTTACTTTCGTTCTATGAGCAGTTGCACTTGTACGAAGATCGATATACGGCGCTTCGACCCTACAACCTGGAAAAACCTCTATGGGTTTTTGTTGGACGCACTGTCAAGAATTCGATTTCAAGAGTTACCAAAGGAGAAAGTGAAGTGTCCAGTGACGTGTTGACAGTGGCGCGGTTCCTGCATCGGATCCTTAGTGATTGCAATTGGGTGACAGCAACCATTGACAATATACTAAACGGAAGAACTCAGTTAATGAATCAGAATGGCTTGGACGTCTTTTCAAATCATTTCTCCTACTTGAGAGAGAAAAATCAAAATGGGGTGGCATTGTATAACGACATTCTCCGAAAAGTTTTCCATTCATCACAAAGTGGAAGTCTACACCTGGCAGATATTCGCGGCAGTCAAGGAGAAATCGGATTGAAAGCATCAAATTCAGACCAGTACTTTGGTGTCATTTACATAGGTGACACATCGGCCTTCAAAAATCTGGTGAAAGAACATGCAAATGGAATAACTCTTGAAGAAGATGTTATTGGCGATTCTCTGTTTGAAGATATTAATCAGCCAAATTCTAAGATCCATGTTCTTGTTGGAGCCAAGAAATTCATGGAAGGCTGGAACTCATGGCGCGTTGCCAACATGGGACTTTTGAATATTGGTAGTATGGAAGGTTCTCAGATCATTCAGCTGTTTGGGCGCGGCGTACGACTTAAAGGTGCTCAGATGAGTTTGAAGCGCAGCACAGTATTGGAAGGTCCTCATCCCAAACATATTAACATACTGGAGACTCTTAACATTTTTTCTGTCAAGGCAAACTACATGGCTCAGTTCCGCGAGTATCTTGAACGCGAGGGAGTAGAAACAGAGCCACTCATTGAACTACCACTTTTCACATGGATTAATGAGCCCGCATTAAAAAAGAGCCTTGTTATTCCTCGTGCGCCAAATGGGCGAAGTTTTGCGTCAGAGGAACGGTTTGATTTGGAAGCAGACGAAAACATCATTGTACGTCTAGATATGTCTATTAGGCTACAGGCAATGGCGGGTGCTGGGTATGGTCTGATCCAAGATAATGTACAAGCCGGTCAGGAATTGAGAATACGCGACGTAAACCTAAATTTGGTGAACTGGGAGAGAGTGTATCTTGATCTGCTGGAATACAAATATAGTAAGGAGTGGCATAACCTGACCATCCAACCAAAAACACCTCGAAAATTAATGGAAACTATCAATTATGAATTAATCACTGATGAAGAGGTGGTTAATCCATCTTCCTTCTCTGGAAGAATTTTGCTGCAGCAAGCTATAACCAGCATACTAAAAAAGTATCTTGATGCGTACTATCATCGTCGCCGTGAGAGATGGGAAACTGAAGTTATGGAATACAGGTTGTTGGATAATAATGACCCCAACATTGCCCTCAATGTTGATCAAGTGAGCGAAAACAAAGCTTGCTATATAGTCAGGACTTCAGATGCACAGCTGATTGCAGCTGTCAGTAATCTGTTGAATAATCGCGATCGTCTCTATAAAGAGGAGGATCAAGATCTTCAACGTATTTACTTTTGCGGCAGCCTCTATCTGCCGATCTTGATTGAACAAATAAACAGAAAACTTCAAACCATTCCCCCTGTTCTCAATTCTAGCGAAACACAATTCCTACGAGACCTTAAGACATTCCGTGATGAAGAAGGCAACAATTTCTTGGCCGGAAAGGAGCTGTTCGTACTTCGAAATCTAAGCCGTGGAAAGGGCGTGGGGTTCTTCGAAAACAGCGGGTTTTATCCCGACTTCATCCTATGGCTATTGGCTAATAGCAAACAACGAATCGTTTTTGTTGAACCGCACGGCATGATGCATGCTAAAGCTTATATTCATGATGAGAAGGCACGGCTTTGGGAAAGGCTTGTCAAATTGGCAAATGAGATTTCTAGTAGAAGTGGGCGGAACGATGTATCGCTTGATAGTTACATCATTTCTGCTACAACATATTCTGACCTATACATGACGTATGATAATGGCACCTGGTGTAAAGAAAAGTTCGCAGAGAAACACATTCTCTTTCCTGAGCGAGATCAGAACTATGATTACATGCACTTCCTCTTCGGAAAGTGAAGTGCGATTTGAGTTCATGAATTCAGTATTGTAGCCTATAGGATCGGGGTGCAGGCTGTGCCTAATATTGTGAGTAGTTGGTTTCTTAAGCCTTCAGCATAAATAGAACAAACTGCAATCCTCCAGTCTCTGTTAGCTTTGGTATCGTGTGTGATACTCCATGCAAACTAATTTCTCGCTTCCATTTCAAGGTCGACTGAATTCACAACGATCTCTTACGGCACCTACAGATCTCTTCCATATCCTGAAGTACTTCGCACCTATGTTGAATTTCTTGACAAACTCCATGTATTCCGGCCAGATGGGGGCTCTGTAGAACTCGCTGCGGCCTATGCCTCCGTTTATGACATATTCGGGAAGAGGGTTGTCCTTGTAGAATAAACGGGTCAGACTCCATTTTTCACTGCTGCGAACACTACAAGGAGATCGTTGAGAAATCGAAAGCAGAAACAGGCTAGGAGGCAACGGCTTGGAATTCAAAAAATCTGCGAAAAAGGTGACTCCCTTTATTGTAGCTAAGTGGGACTTGAATGTTGCCTTTTGGAGCGGAGAACGCTGGAAAGAATCTGAAGAGTCTTGAGCACAGAAGAAATCACGCTATGACTTGCAGTCCCTGGAAGCTATTGTCGCCATCGTGACCGGGGCGACTACGATCCCCTTGGAGCCTATAGTCAACATCTCGAGCGCGCTATGTATAGTCTCTCAGAAAAGTCCCTGTAGTTATCCTGGATCCTCAAGTAGCCGTAATGCGTGTGAGGCTGGAGAATTGAGAGAAGAGAAGCGCTGAAATTAATAGAAGGAGATTGCGAGAGGATTGTTCTTGTGGAGACGCCTCGAAGGCGAGACGCGATAAATATCGGGTGGGGCTTTTTTTGCTACTGCTCTACTAGAATAACGATGGGAAACGCCCTGCCAGTTAGTTCACACGAGACGTTTTCCTTTCTTGTGCTCTAGATTACTTCTTAGGTTTATTATGAAGGCAATGCTCCCGATCTCTCCAAGCATCCTACCAGGCAGGCGGAATCACCAGCGCCTTGAAGAAAACAAGGACGCACTTTGACTCTTCCCATTTTTGCCCGGTCTTTGCCTACAATGTAACAAGTGTTATATTAATGTCGAGACTGTTTCTTGCTGCGTAATAGCTGTAATTAGCGAGAATGATGGTTTCATCTTTGAAAGCCCCCCGCAAAAGCAGGATCTCTTCTCACTACTTCTGAGTGTTTCCGAGAAAAAGGGCTGGACTAAGCAATGGACTTCTCTATAATCCTCTTTCTGTTAACTCGACGCTCCCAACAGCAGAGTAATAACTGCAATTACCGAACTTATGACGGAAGCAATTACATAACCTCTCCAAGTATTGCAGGCTATTCGGTTAGAATATGCAAATGAATATGCTTCCTCATAGGCGGCGATTGCTTCAAGATCATTTGTAAGACTGTTGATATAAGCAACCCTTTTTGCAGGAAGAGATGTCGAACCAGTATTCGTAACCAGTGCAGACAGAGATCCAAAAATCACAGCCCCAAAGAAGCCGGTATTATCTGCATCTCTTAATCCGTGATAGTGTCCCAAAGACATTGCATCATACATAGTAAAACCCGCTACCATACTTCCAGCTAGAAGAGTTACCAAAAGCATTACCGAAAGAACTTTTCTCATTTTGAACCTCCTTTTGCCCTAAAGCTTCCCAACTGTTCTGTGTCATGCTTTGGAGGGTTACGTGATGAGGCAGGATCTTGAGGATGAGACGATCGGAAACAGAGGCATCTCAATTAATGTGAAAATAGACGCTTGCATCAAATCTGCAGTAATCGTCATAACCATCCCAATTAGTATCTACCCATCCATAATCAGTATTGTCAACCACGACACGATAAGTTTCTCCAGGCGACATTGCACTAGAATAGAACGTGTAATTGCCTGAATAGACCGTGAAGTGGTCGACAACACTAACTGAATTGAAATTGACGAAGTTATTGAACTGAATTTGAGTCATTATCCATACTTCAAAACCATAGCTGGGTGCTGTAGAGCAATTGACAGTGATCTTTACATTATCGCAGTTGTAACTTGGGTAAAGCGAATAAGAATAAGTGTAGTAATGCTCCGAAAGTATATAATGCTGCCAATGATCCTTCAGAACCCATTGCCCTTGGTTCACAGGAGTAGTTACTATGCATCCTGATAGTAGGATACTCATAACGATCAGTAGCCCAAGAAGTCCCTTAATCCCTTTACGCAAGACTAACACCCCCTAATTTCGTTGAAATCCCGAATCTTCCGTAAGCAATTGTTATATGTATTTCAAATTAAATCATAGCACCGTTACTTCAAATTCCTATTGTCGTCAATATAGTGTCGTTGGATAAAGACTTTATGGAGGTGGGTTTCTAGAATAGATTAGGTACCTGTTTTTGCCATTTTGAATTCAGTGTAACAAAGGCTATCATATTGTTGATAACAAAAAGGGAGTGACGCAAATGAAAAAAGAGACTTCTTGATTTTGTTTTTCTTGGCAACAGTAGTAATAGTATTATCTCTTTCCTCTTGTGTTGGTCAGATGTATCCAAATATGTTAGGCAAGTGGGAGGTCTTTATGTATCAAGAGGAATAGGTGGGAGTGTTGCTGGACTTCTATATAACCACTCAATCCGGCGGGAGTTTCGCTGGGGAAGTTGTTGTAAATAACGGTATCTTTGGATCGTTGTCTGGAATAGTCCAACCAGATGGGAATGTTCTGATTACAGTTGCAGTAGAAAACAGTCCTGACCATAGTATGTCCTTCTATGGAGCGCTTTCGAATAATAACAGGATGGGTGGGAATCTTACCATTTTTGAACGATAAATAGGGTCAGACTCCATTTTTCACTGCTGCGAACACTACAAATAACATAAATAGGGTCAGAATTAGAAAATGGGACTAGATTTTCCAAGTTTTCTCGAATCGAAGCTATAGACAATGCTCTTTCTCGACCACACTTATTGAAAACATTGAAAAAACAGGATTTTGAATCAGGTTCAGATGACAGGATGACGCGGGTTCAGGACTGCAGCTCAGTTTCATTCAACCCGTATCATTTTCACCGATGGTTGTTT
This sequence comes from Mesotoga sp. Brook.08.105.5.1, assembly GCF_002752635.1. Lineage (NCBI taxonomy): Bacteria > Thermotogati > Thermotogota > Thermotogae > Kosmotogales > Kosmotogaceae > Mesotoga > Mesotoga sp. Brook.08.105.5.1. The sequence goes on along the minus strand of NZ_AYTW01000061.1, from coordinate 9,927 downwards.
GCTAAGGCTCTGAATTTGCTTGCAGAAATAGATATGTCATTTCTAGTTTGACAGCGCGGGCCTGCAGACTTTTGAGCCATCACTTACGTAATTCCAAAATCCCCTCATGCAAGTGAAGGTCAAATAAGGCAAAAAACACGAATAATTGTCAATAGTTATTCCTTATCACGGGAGCCCAAAGAAGACGTTGTTTCTTAAGCTTTGGTAATTGAGTTTGTAACTGCTATCATTTGAAGGACGGTTTGAAGACTTCTCCTAGTTGTTACTCCGACTCTCAACAATAATAATTGCATTTACGAATGCATGTGTGTTTTGAAGAGTATTTAAACCGGTTAAAATCAATGGTTAAGTGTTTTGCTATTAGTGAAACTGGGGGTTACTCTCTAAAAGAATCCCAAACCATATCAAGAGCCAATCCTGTTAATCGAGAAATTTAAACCGGTTTAAAACATCTCTGAAAGGAGCATTCCTTGAAAGAGAAAGAAAAGAGAGTGATAAAAACTAGACTGGAAGATTTAGCAAGGGAAGCAAATGTTTCAAAAGCAACAGTCTCTTTGGCGCTTAGCGGCAATCCGAAGGTTGCCGCCAAGACTGTAGAACTCATTACCAAACTGGCTGCAGAACACAACTACACTCCGAATTCATTCGCCAGAAGACTCTCAAAAAGAACAAGTGAAACGGTGTCCCTGTTTATGATGGGGAAAGCTACAGAATACTCTGGATGGTTGATTCCTTCCAGCTGGCTATTCTACAATCCGATATTCAAGGGAGTGAGCCTTACTCTTTCTGACAAGAACTATCAGTTCTCTTTTGAGTTCATTGATCTTGATGGCAAGAAGAGGGAGAACAACATTATTAGCCACGCTCAGAGTAGCAGCGCAGACGGACTCTTGATTTTGATAATTGATGAATCAGACTACTCATTTCTCGAAAGCCTCGACGCTTTCTTGCCAATAATCACTATCAACAAGAAGCTGAGTGATACACTTAGTTCTTTTGAAATAGACAACTTCAAGGGCGCATTTGATGTTGTGAATTATCTGGCCTCACTTGGTCACAGAAAAATTGCCCACATTTGCGGGCCCTTTCCTTCATATAATGCGGTAGATAGATTCAATGGTTATGTTGCTTCACTGAGAGAAAACGGGGTTACCTTCCGAGAAGATTACGTTGTCGAGGGTGACTGGAATATTGAATCAGGTAGGGAAGGAATGAAAACTCTTCTAAACCTTCCTGAACCACCAACAGCTGTTTTTTGTGGGAATGATCACATGACAATTGGCGCTATGGAGGTAGTTGAAGAAGCGGGGCTTACTATTCCGAGAGACATCTCTTTGATTGGATATGACGACACAGAAATGTCAAGGGTAGTGAGGCCAAAGCTATCCTCAGTAAGTCAGCCTCTAGAAAAGCTTGGTCGTATGGCCGCGAATGAAATACTAAGGAGAATCACTGCAAAGAGCGTTTCCGACTCGAAAAAGCACGTTGTTCTACCGCCTTTACTAGTGAAAAGAGATTCCTGTTGCGAGCCATCCAGATAGCGAGAATTACTGAAAGGAGGCGATAATCTGCAGACTTGATCGAGTTGCTAACACCAAAAATCCAAGGAGGGGAAAATTGTGAAGAAAGTATTGATTGTATTGTTGATTCTAAGCGTGATTTTCACAGGTACGATGATGGGTGCGGACAAACTTGACAAGATTCTACAAGACGGGAAAATTGTTGTTGGGATAGCACTTGGTGGACCCCCAATAGGCTTCAGGAATGAGAAAAATGAGCCTATGGGCTATGATGTCGATGTTGCCACTCTCATTGCAGAAGCTTTGGGTGTGAAACTAGAAATAGTTGAAGTAACAGGTGCCACAAGAATACCTATGCTGATGTCTGACAAAATTGACCTTGTAATTGCCAACATGACTGCAAATCTCGAGAGGGCAAAGTCAGTAGATTTCTCCATGCCTTATCTTAGAACCGGCATAAAAATCCTTGTTAGAACCGGTAGCGATATCGAGAGCATAGAGGATTTCAATGGGAGAAAGGTCGCAATTGGCAGAGGAACGACAGGTGAAGCGCTTGTAAAAAAGATGGCCCCGGACACTGAATTTGTCTACATTGAAGAGTTTACTAACGCGATTCTTCTGCTAAGGCAGAACAAAGTTGAGGCAGCAATCGAAGATGGAACATTAGTTGACTACATGGCCGGTCAGTATGATGAATTCACCGCATTGCCTAAACTGTACACTTCTGATCCTATAGGTATTGGTGTACAGAAAGGCAATCCCGATCTGTTAAGGTGGGTAGACATGTTTGTCTCGCAGTTGATTAGCACCGGTCAGCAAGCAGAGCTATACAAAAAGTGGTGGGGTGTTCTCCCAACCGCAGAACTTACGTATATCTGGTAAGTCTTCAGTGAGTTCTCTACGACTCGACTCCCACATTGATTTGTGGGAGTTGAGCCCCTTAGTTAATGTAAGAGAGTTAATTTGATTAGGATTGGAGGGCTACTGTTGACCTTACATTTCAGAGTTATTTTCAATAATCTTGACTTTTTGCTAGAAGGACTCAAGATGACATTTTTTATTTCTGTCTTCTCTCTAATCATCGGTTTCTTTATTGGCCTTGTAGTAGCTTTCATGAGAATCTCGAAGAAGAAACTCTTTTCAAGCATAGCGATAGCATATGTCGAATTCTTCAGAAATACACCGTTTCTTGTTCAGTTGTTCTTTTTCTACTTTGGACTACCTGAGCTGGGAATTACGACGGAACCGGTGACAACTGCTATTATTGCTTTGGGAATCAACAACGCGGCTTATAACAGTGAAATTATCAGAGCAGGTATCATCTCGATAAACAAAGGTCTGATCGAAGGAGCTGAGTCATTGGGATTCACGAAGTTTCAGATTGTACGTCTGATAATCATTCCTAATGCATTGAGAGTGACATTCAAACCGCTTGGAAGCAATTTCATAAACTTGATCCTTACAACTTCGGTTGCTGTGTCAATTACGGCTAACGAACTGATGAGTAATGCAATGACTCTGTCTTCAAATACCTTTAGACCATTTGAAATATACTTGACGATACTGGTTCTATATTGCGTGTTGACGTTCTCTCTCTCCGGACTCATTCATCTTGTAGACAGAAAATTCATTAGCAAGGGAATCTCATAGGGCACAAATCGGAGGGATGAATTGTGGAACAGTATATATTTCCAAAACTAACTAGTTATGACGCTTTGCTTCTCTTGAAGGGGATGGGAATGACAATTACGGTCACCCTTCTGGCAATCGCAATAGGTCTTGTTGTCGGGTTTTTCATTGGATTGCTGAGAAGCCTAAAGATCCCCGTCCTGAGCAAGCTGCTGTTAGTGTACATAGAACCGATTAGGAATTCGCCTCTGGTTGCCCAACTCTTTTTTGCTTACTATGGCATTGCGATGGTGACCGATTTCAGCCCGTCGGCTTTTCAGGCCGCTGTCTGGACTCTTGGAATAAATACGAGTGCATTTGCCGCGGTGATTGTTTATGCATCCATCAGGTCTGTTGAAAAAGGGCAGTGGGAAGCGGCCTACTCTCTGGGGATGAATTACTGGAAAACATTCAGACTTGTAATTGTTCCTCAAGCTATTAGAGTATTCATCCCTTCCTTTGTGGGCCTTTGCGTCAACCAGTTACAGGTTTCCTCTCTTGTCTCTCTTATTGGTTTTGTTGATCTTACAAGAGTCGGATATATGCTTACTCTTCGAACGTACAGACCATTTGTCATATGGTCAATTGTCGCAGTTTTGTATTTTGCTTTGTCTTTTCCAATATCGAAATTCGCCAGGTACGCCGAATCCAGAGTTAAGTCCTACGGAAAGATAGGTTGAGGAGGCATCTCATGATTCAAGTTCGCGGTGTCAGCAAATCGTTTGGTAGCACAATTGTATTGGACGAACTAAGCATTGATTTTGATAAGGGAGTCACCGTTATAATGGGTCAAAGCGGTGCAGGTAAGAGTACTCTTTTACGTTGCATAAATGGTCTTGAGAAGATAGATGGTGGTGAAATCGTTGTTGATGGACTATCCATAAACGAGAAGAAGAATATTAGGGAAATAAGAGAGAAGTGTTCAATGGTTTTTCAGCAGTTCAACTTGTTCCCACATCTTAATGCCCTCGAAAATGTTACGCTCAGTCCCATCCATGTTCTGGGACTTAGTAAGAAAAAAGCACAAGAGAAAGCGATGAAGTTTCTTGAAATGGTAGGACTTAGCGAGAAGATAAAAAGCTACCCTTCGCAACTTTCAGGTGGTCAACAGCAAAGGGTCGCAATTGCGAGGGCTTTGATTATGGAACCAAGCGCTCTTCTTCTTGATGAAATAACTTCTGCCTTGGACCCGGAGATGACATCTGAAGTATTGGAGGTTATTGAGCGAATCGCGCGAGAGGGAACGACCATGCTTGTGGTGACTCATGAAGTGTCTTTTGCAAGAAGAGTCGCTGACAGGATGGTATTTCTTGAGAACGGGAAGGTGTTGGCTGATCAGAAGACTGAGGATTTTTTCGGTTCGAACAATGAAAGAATAATGAGATTTCTCCAAAAAATCGAGTTCAAATGAAGATTGGGTTTTCTTGAACAGGAGGTCACTGTAGAAAATGAAAGTGCTTGTTGTGCATGGAGGATGTGACGAGGGTTTTTTACCTGATGAGGAAAAGAGAGCCCGTCTTTCCGGGCTAAGAGATGCCTTTGAGGAAGGTTTGTCGATTCTCAAGGAAAGGGATTCCGCTCTTGATGCTGTTGAGCACGTGATAAGGAACTTGGAGGACAATCCTCACTTTGATGCAGGAGTTATTGGTTCTTTTAACAACATGATTGGAGAAATTGAAATGGATGCTGCAATCATGGATAGCAATGAGTCCGCAGGTGGAGTGATAAGAATCAGAAATATTGCTCATCCTATTAGTGTAGCAAGAAGAGTTATGGAGGAAATGCCGCATCTTCTGTTGTGTGGTAAAGGCGCAGAGATATTTGCACGTATTTCGGGTTTCCGTGAAATTGGTCCTGAAGAACAGCACGGAAATGTTGATGAAAGAGAAATCACTAAGCTTCCAGAAGAATTCAGGAATTTCATTCAAAAATATACAGAGAAGCTTAAGGAACATAAGCTGTTTTCAACTGTGGGAGCGGTTGCTCTAGATTCAAAAGGATACATCGTTGCAGGCACTTCTACTGGAGGAATTGCAAAGGCATTTCCTGGAAGAGTGGGTGATTCTGCGATTATTGGTGCAGGGACTTTTGCGACCTTCTATGGAGGTTCTTCTGCAACAGGAATTGGTGAAGGGATTATCAGAGTAGGCGTAACCAGAAAAGTTGTAGAAATGGTGGAAAATGGTACACCCATTCAAGAAGCCTGTTCAAAAGTTGTAGATATATGTTCAAGACGGGGATTCCCATGTGGAGTAATTGCTCTCGACAGAGATGGGAACGCAGGAATATCTCATAACGGTCATTTTATGCCAACACTTAGTATCAAAATCGATTGATTAACAGAAACCGAATGGGGGTAGATTAGTGAAGAAAATAAGAATAGTGGAAATAGAGTTACCAGAGGATAAGACCATCGACAATTATGTTGAAATCAATGCGCTTCAGTATCAGGATAGGCTAAATCTTGTGAGAAATGCCATGGAAGAGAGAAAGCTAGATTTTTTAGTGATTTATGGTGACAGAGAGCATTTTGCAAATCTTCACTATGTAACTGGCTACGACCCGCGTTTCGAAGAATCTATTCTAGTAATCCCCAAAAGAGGAACCCCTTATCTGCTTGTTGGGAACGAAGGCCTTGGATATAAAGACGTTGCTAAACTTCCCGTTGAAATAGTGCTCTTCCAAACATTTGGTTTAATGGGACAGCCAAGAGACAAAAGCGATTCACTGGAATCTGTTCTGAAAGATACTGGAATTGAAAAGGGTTCGAAGGTAGGCCTTGTTGGTACAAAATACTTTAGAGAGAAGGAATTTTGCTCTCCACAATATAGTATTGATGTTCCAAGTTTCATAACCGATGTAGTTAGATCTTTAGCAGGCTACGAGAATGTTGTTAACCAGACGGATATATTTATGCACCCGGAAAGGGGTTTAAGAACATTCCTGAATGCAGAAGATATAGCCGCATTCGAGAGTGCATCCTGTATCGTCTACTCAGGGGTCCGTAGACTTTTGCTTGGTCTGAGAGAAGGGATCTCAGAATACGAGGCCGCCGCACTTCTTGCTTATGCAGGGTTCCCGCCATTATCATGCCATATAACAGTTGGCTTCGGGAAGAACGCTCTTCTAGGTTTGAGTTCACCCTCACCCTTTAGAAAACTAGAGTTGGGTGAATATATAAACTTCGGATTCGGAGTTTGGGGAGCAAATATCGCAAGAGCCGGTCTCGCTACGGAAGATGAGAAGCACTTTCCATCTTCTGCATCGAACATTCTCCAAGAACTTTACTTTCCATATTTTGAGATGATGACAAGATGGTATGAATCTCTGGAGATTGGAACAGATGGAAGGTCAGTCTATAATGCCGTAAAGGAGTTTGTGGAAAATCCTGACAATGGAGTAAGTCTAAACCCTGGTCATCTAATACACAATGATGAGTGGTTAAATTCCCCATTCTATGAGGGATCTCAGGATGTTTTGCACTCAGGGATGGCAATTCAATGTGACATCATTTCAGCACCAAAATCACCTCTTTTTGGAGTGCATGTAGAAGATGGTCTTGTGTTGGCAGACGAGCAACTAAGAAACGAGTTAAGAAAGAAATTTCCGAATACTAGCGCTCGTTTTGACTCAAGAAGAGACTTCATGAAGCAAAAACTTGGGATTGAGATATCAGACGAAGTGCTTCCAATGAGCGATATCCAAGCGTGTCTAGCTCCCTTCATGATGTCTCCTGGAAAAGTGCTCGCCTGGATCTAGATCGTATTAAGAACCGAGTAATACTCCAGTTCAGGAAGCATTTCTTAGAGTGTTTTATAAGCCGCTCCGTCATCCAAAGACTATTCCGGGATTTCGGTTTCTATCTTTTTCGAGGATGGGTCCACGGTCTGGCTTCTACTATGTCAACAGATATAAAAGAGGCAGACTGAAAGGATCAAGCAGTAGACCGGCAGGTAGCTACTAAATGGAAAATGGGGACTGAATGGAAAAAAAAAATGGGACAGACTCGATTTTCCAAGTTTTCTCGAATCGAAGCTGTAGACAATGTTCTTTCTCGACGATTGTTCTCACGTCTCGCGCGCGCGTATCGGAGGACGGTGGACCGTTGACGGACAACGTTGTTTTCATGTGAACCATGTTGGTATATTCTCTTTGACTGAGGGTGTCTTCGTGGGCGTAGCAGGAAAAAGGCTCCGTTTTTTCTTTTTGTGTATAAGTAGCCCCTCACAGTTTTTTGCCTTCGATTTCTCGTTTAGTGTGAAAAATGGAGTCTGACCCTGTTCTATTAGCGTAACAATATTTCCTACACAAAGGGCTTTTGTAAGTGATTGTCCTGTTTTCCAATCGTTTTTCCTAGAGTGCAGTAAGTGCGGGGAGGTTGTCGGCGGTAATTATTTTTCTTGACTTGTGCTACAATATAACAGTAATTCTTGGATTATAATCATTTTTTCGGAGGAAGCTATGGCTGAAAACGATCAGGAAAGATCAACCGAAAGACTCGCGGGATATGCGACGCTTATCGAGCGATATGACTTAGATGTTATTCCAAATTGGCACAAGTCCATGGTGACCACGAGTGGAATCCGCCGGATCGACTCGAGCGAAGGCATAGTCGAGGAAGTATATCCTTCAAAGTACTGGCCGGGGGATACACTTGGTGATCATCTTGAATTTGCGCTCAAATATGACGGGACGAATCTCGCCATACTCGACAGCATATTTCAGGAAGTTGCAGAGAGAGATTTGCTCGAATATCTCCGCTCCAGACCGACCGGCAAATACGCCAGGCGGCTGTGGTATCTTTACGAGTTTCTTACCGGGAAAATGCTTCCTCTAGATGACTTGAAGCAGGGTAACTACATTTATCTTCTTGAGCCGGATGAATATTACACGGTCAGCCCGGCCCGCCAGATTCGTCGACAGCGAATCAAAGACAATCTACTGGGTGACCCACGCTTTTGCCCAACGGTTCGACGAACTGAAACCCTTCGAAACTTTGAAACAGCCGATCTTGCCGGGAGATGCCGCAGGGTAGCGGCTGGCTATTCCCCGGAGTTGCTGAGGAGAGCGCTAGGCTATCTCTACACCAGGGAGACAAAATCCTCTTTTGAGATCGAAAGTATTAAGCCCACATCGACAAGAACCGAGCGATTTGTAGCGTTACTTCAGCTGGCCGAGCAGGAAGACTTCTGCGAAAAACCGCGCTTGATCGAGCTTCAGAATCGCATTGTCGATCAACGGTTTCGCGATTACGATTACCGGACGAGCCAGAACTACGTCGGAGAAACAATCTCCTGGCAAAAGGAAAAAATACATTTCATATGTCCAAAGCCTGAAGATTTGGCTGGCCTGATGGAGGGCCTGATAGCCGCCCATAAGCGAATGGACTCGGGCGATGTGTCCCCCGTAATTCACGCCGCCGTTATCGGTTATGGGTTCGTTTTCTTGCACCCGTTCGAAGACGGCAACGGTCGAATCCACCGTTTCCTGATCCACAACATTCTTGCCCGGCGAGGCTTTACGCCCAAAGGCCTCATGTTTCCCATATCGGCATCCATGCTGAAGAACCCTGCCGACTATGACGCCTCTCTGGAAGCATTCTCACGGCATATTATGGCCCTGGCGGAATACTCGCTCGATGAAGAGGGCCGCATGACCGTGCACAACGATACAGCCAGGTGGTACCGGTATATAGATTTGACGCCCCAGGCGGAGGCACTCTTCAAGTTCATCGATCAGACCATCGAGGTGGAACTCACGCAAGAACTGGCGTTTCTGGCCAACTACGATAAAACAAAGAAAGCCATCCAGGAGATCGTGGATATGCCCGACCGGTTGATAGACCTCTTCATCCGCTTTTGTCTGCAAAACAATGGCAGGCTTTCAGCACAGAAACGAAAGAGCCACTTCGACTTTCTGTCAGACGAGGAAATGGCCCATATGGAACAGGCTGTTCTTGCAGCCTACGGCGACATGACCTCGAATGCTGATTGATGGCGGTCCCGCAAAACTCCTAGCGATCGTCAACACTCATGCCGGTCCGGCGACCTTCGTCACAAAGTATGGACTCGTCACTAAAAAGAGCAGTTCTTCGTTCCGACGCTTCGCGTCCAGGTTCTTCGTTCTTGGTCAAGCACATCTCGTCTGAACCTGATTCAGAATCTCGATCTAAGATCAGTTACAAGTGGAGAACCGTCCTTCGTGAAGAACGGTTCTTCGTTCCGACGCTTCGCGTCCAGGTTCTTGGTTCTTGGTCAAGCACATCTCGTCTGAACCTGATTCAGAATCTCGATCTAAGATAAGATCAGTTACAAGTGGAGAACCGTCCTTCGTGAAGAACGGTTCTTCGTTCCGACGCTTCGCGTCCAGGTTCTTCGTTCTTGGTCTAGGATTCCGTCATTCTCGTGTATTGTCACAAGAGAGAAAGCAGAGAGTATAGAATGGGGGTAGAGGGAGTAGCCAGTCGTCATTCCAAAATGATTCAGAATCCTGCTCCTAAAAATCGCTGTACGCTTAGGAGCAAGGACCCGCTGATCTCTGTGGAGAACCGTCCTTCGTGACTCGTCCCGGATCATGGACCCGTCCTTCGTGAAGAACGGTTCTTCGTTCCGACGCTTCGCGTCCAGGTTCTTCGTTCTTCGTCTAGGATTCCGTCATTCTCGTGTATTGTCACAAGAGAGAAAGCAGAGAGTATAGAATCCTGCATTCCCGAAAATTATAACGAGGGAGATTCCACACC
>NZ_AYTW01000060.1 GCF_002752635.1 Mesotoga sp. Brook.08.105.5.1 | reverse complement strand
TATCTGGTCGGTAGAGGTGGGCTATGGGGACAAATGTGTATAAGAACCAGACTCTTAATCTAAGAGGAGGGAGGCCCCCTCGAAGCCGCCATGCAGGTGGAGTCTTCAAACCCCCGTAGGCTCCTGTGGTAAAGAGCCAGGGTAGTGCACTTTACGGAAAAAGGTGGGCCAGCGACCCCGTCGGGTAAGACCCTGAGGGTATCACTGTCCCGCCTTTTCCCGTAACGTTCACTACCATGGCTCTTTACCACAGCAGCTTACGGTGGTTTGAAGCCTCCACCTGCATGGCGGCTTCGAGGGGCCCTCCCTCATCTTCGATTAAGCATGGCTTGAAGTTTCCTTCTTCGCCTTCTTGGCACACTGGCACTTGCAACTGGTCTTGCACTTGTCGGAGAACGGTGAACCGAGAACGGATAACCGGTTCTTATTCAGCTTGCAACTCGGAACTGACAACTTGCAGCTGTGTTCTCCTGAGTACGGTTAACCGCTGACCGATAACGACTCTTCTCAGCGGCTCTTTGCCCACTTACCTCTTCTTTTCTCTGCTTCTTATCTTTGCTTTTCTGAACCAGAAGAAGTACATCGCCCCGATATAAGCTGCCAGGCCAAGAATGAAATACAGGTAGTATATAGGCTGGTCGGTTTTGTAGCCGAGAATAGGTATGTTAAGCAGTATCAGCATCGGAATGCCCAAGAATAACGCAAGCCCACTTCCGAAGACCATGTCTTCGGCGGTTCCCGTCTCAAATGTCGGGTCGACTTCTCTGAGCAACGCCATCCCGGTCGAGAGTGTACCGGTATGCATTCCGAAGAATGTTACGATGTGTTCCAGAGGCGCTTTCTCGTAAATCCTTTTTCCAAACCAGATCGTGTAGCCGGCAATGAAGAGTCCGCCTACCGAGGTGAGAATTATTACCGGCCAAATGTACTCCTGTATGACTGAGAAAGAGATCCCAGCGATCGACGCCGCTACCATGAAGTCGAACACGCCCCCGCCGATACGCTGAAGTAGGAAGTCGTTCATATATTCGATCTCATATTTCTCTGACTTCCTCACCCTCTCATATATCGCTCTGAAGGCCATTGCGAAAAGAACTCCAATCACAAAATGGAAGCCCCATAAAACCTGGGCGAACGTCTCTCCGAACGTACCTAGCCCGCCGATCAAGCCCGTGAACCATTTCAAGAATAGGTAAGTGATGAGATATACGATTCCCACGGCCAGAGCCTGGATTGTAAAGCCGTCGATATCCGAGAACTCGAAATCCTTTATCACTACCTCTACCCTTTTCTTAACAGTGGGTCTTTCGATCTGAATTCCCACCTGTCTCTTTCTATACACCATTGTGTTCAACATCACTATTCCGCCAAATGCCGCCCAGAGAAAGCCTAATGTTGAAACGCTCAAGCCCACGGCTCCCCCGCCTGTAAAGCCCAGCGCTTCCCACTGACTACCCAGCGAATAGGCTTGTCCAGGGCCCTGAGCGAATCCCAGAGCTAATAGAAGACCAAAGGGTGGGAAGAGATCTTTGAAGAACAATCCTACAAGTGCGATACCAATGATGAACCCCACTAATCCCTGAAGAGCATAAGACATACTGATAAGAAAGCCGGTATTGACAGAAGACTTAGTAGTGGAGCGTCTCGTTCTCTTCAGCGCGATCGCGATGAAGCCAATTGCCATCAAGTGATAGACAAGGTTTCCAAGTCTATCGTAAGAGAAGGGGATTATCTTCATAACCTCCGGCCCCAAGAGAATTCCGAGAAAACCGGCAATAACTGCATTTGGAATGAGAACCTTGCTTAAGGGAGAAATCAACCTCTTCAGAACGGAAGCGACACCTATAAGGATGGAAAGGTAAGCGAAGTCGAGTATAATAGTCCAGTCTTGTTCCATGAGATCACCCCTTTTTGACAAAGCAATTGTATCAGAATACGGTTCAAGCTAATTTTCTTGGTTTTTGTTAGAATTGTAGAAAGAAGGAGGAAACTGTAATGACACTTACGCCGCTTGGTGGCGGCCGCGAGATAGGCGCGAATTCCTATCTCCTTAGTCTGGACGGAAAGAATATCCTGATTGATGCAGGCAGACACCCAGTAAAGGAAGGCTACGAGTCGCTACCTGAAATTGACAGCATAAACGATCTAGATGTGATAATGATCTCCCACTCCCACTACGACCATCTCTCTTCTCTACCTTACATATCTCAAAGATGGCCAAATGCGCCAATCCTGATGACTCAAGAGAATAAGGGCTTAGCTCTAAGAATACTTCAGAACTCAGTCGAAGTAATGAAGAAGAAGAACGCCAAAGACGGCGTTGAACCTATACTATACAGTCACGGCGAAGTTAACGAGCTGAAGAGAAGAATATTTCCGATGGAGTATTTTCAAAGGTACTCAATTGACAATGAAGTGGACGTGGCACTCTACCCAGCGGGTCATGTAATGGGAGCTGCCTCGATCTTTCTTGAGCATAAGGGAAAGAGAATTCTCTACTCTGGAGACATATCACTTTCGCAGCAGCTTACTATCCCACCGGCCCAGTTACCAAAAAAGGTGGAAACCCTTATCTCAGAGGGAACTTACGGCTCGAAAGAAAATCAGCTTCTAACAAGGTACAGCGAAATTGAAAGACTCAGCAAGTCAGTGAAACGCGTACTGGAAAACGGCGGCAGGGTTCTTATGCCTGTATTTGCCCTTGGCAGAGGCCAGGAAGCAATCTACATGCTTCTAAGGCTGATGGAAAAGAACAAGATCCCCTCCGTTCCCATATACACAAATGGAATGGTAGCCTCACTCAGTAATCTCTACATGAGCAATTACGAGCGCATTAGCGACAAGGATAGAAAGTGGTTCATGAAGAACTTCCAGCAAAATGTGACTGTGGCACCCAAGGCCATTGAGAGACTGCTCTTTTCGAAAGAGCCGGCGCTCCTTGTCCTTTCGGCCGGAATGCTTGTTGAAGATACTCTATCGTATATCTTCGCCAAACAGATGTTGCCGAACAGCAAAGACGGAATCTTCTTCATGGGTTATCAGAGTCCAGAATCAGATGGTTACAGGGTGCTTGAAGCAAGTAAGAGAGGCGATGCACAAGTCGCCCTGGGAGAAGAGACGGTTGAGATTGGAACTAAGAATATAGATATCTTCAACTTCTCTGGGCATGCAGACTACCAGGAGCTTCTTGACCTCCCCAGAAGACTCCAACCAGAAAAACTGATCTATGTTCACGGTGACGAGGGAGCGCTGGAAAACCTTGCCGAAGAACTCCAGTATGAGTTTGAGATTCAGATACCATCGAATCTTCAGACAGTCGAGCTCTGAATCTGGTTGACAATGAAATGCACTGGTGTTATCATTGTGTACGGTTGCCGGGGTGGCGGAACAGGCAGACGCAACGGACTTAAAATCCGTTGGAGCGAAGGCTCCGTGTGGGTTCGATTCCCATCCCCGGCACCATGGAAGCAAGGAAAGCAGGTCATTTATATATAGAATATAGCAAGTAGATATATACTCGGTGCGGGGTGGAGCAGTCTGGTAGCTCGTTGGGCTCATAACCCAAAGGTCACAGGTTCAAATCCTGTCCCCGCTACCATTATCAGGCGGTGTAGCTCAGCTGGCTAGAGCATGCGGTTCATACCCGCAGAGTCGTCAGTTCGATTCTGACCGCCGCCACCAAACATTTAGTGCCTACCTGCGTGTATGAAGCGCTTTGATCAAAGAAAACCTAGCCTCCCATTGGGAGGCTTGTTTGTTTTTGCGTCAGTTTTTCGGCGATCTAAAACCACTGCTTCATTAGCCCAAAGGCTTTTAGAACTGCCAGTGACAGTCATCAGCAGTGTTCAGTAAAGGTCCTGCTTCTGCTCTCATGATGCGGTGCTAATTTGAATGAGAACTGGCCCGCTCCAGATCTCCCGCAATGAAGAGACGTGTCTTCGCGAGATATAGACCTGAGTTCACTTACTCCTTCTGAAAAACCGCCGATAAAAGCCTTTGTATTCTATTTCTCGTCTAAGGACGATTTGAGTAAGAGGGGGGCGGTTGCTCCGGGAGTTTTGTTTCTGTGGGGATTGTATTTACAGAAAGGCTTGGCTTCATGTTCTTCACCAAGAAATTGCGACCATACTTCACAGTCAACTGTGTTCGAATAAAGAAGCGATAGAGACGGGAAAATACATTGCCGAAAAAGTTTTCATTGTCCGTCACAACGAAAGAAATGCACCTTTGAAGAATGGCCGGTTTCTAGGTATTGTGCATGACTATTGTAAATTCACGAACGAATATCGCTATTACCGTGATAACAAGCCTTACGACCAAAATCGGGATAACTCTGGAAACTGTGATTTTCACCACCGCGTCTCTTATTTTATGCTTCTCTTTTGTGTTGAGTCAATCTTTTGCAGGTCACGATTTTAGGCGTCTTGCAGACAGAAGAACCAACCGTGAAATCCATTCCCGTCACGAGGCTTGGGTCACAAGCAAAAGAGTATCTTGATTGTTTTCGTCACATAACATTTGGCGAAGTTGTCCGGCAAGTCAAGTTTGACTTCCGATGATCCCGCACTTACGCGGATTCCTCCCGCAAAGCTCGTTCTCAAGTTCCGGAAGGATACTTTTCAGTTTGGATACTATATCCTGATCTAGAGGCATTTCTGTCATCATGTCCACAGCTTGAGCAAAAGAATAGGCGGTCCTGTAGGGCCTATCTGCCGTGAGAGCCTCAAACACATCTGCTACAGCCAGAATCTTTGCTTCGAGCGGTATCTCATCTCCCTTTAAACCCTGGGGATAACCGGAACCGTCTTCTCTTTCGTGGTGTAGATAGGCGTAAGGAACGAATCTCTCCAGGTATTTGAAATGTTGGAGAACTTCCTTACCGTGCTGGGGATGATTGCGTATTACCTCCTTTTCAATTTCATCAAGAGGGCCATGCTTTCTCAATATGTTAGCTGAAATGCCCATCTTACCAATATCATGAAGCTTTGCACCGTTAACTAGCTCCGTGATTTTCTTCCTTCTCAATCCAAGACTCTTGCCCAAACACTCAGCGATTTTCGCCACATTTCTGGAGTGAAAGGCGGTGTGGGAATCTTCCATTTCCCACAAATACATGATTTCCTGAAGACCACTCATCTCGTAGTACCTGGAAAGACCGAGCGCCAGCACTTCCATCATGAACAAGACGCCAATTATCCCGGCCGCCACGGAATGTAGAATCATCCACCTGGTAAGATCATATCCTTTTATTTCGGTTCTCAGACCGTAGGCGAAACTCTTCGATCCGCCTGGTGAGAAGGTGATTCTGCCATCGAGATTCATCTCTGAAAGCAAGAAATTCTTGTCTATGCTGGCAATCACGACTGCATCGGATATCTCATTCTCCATATGGCTGTCGTAGACGTTGAAGTAGAGATAAAGCTCCTGCTCTAAGGCAGATACTCTGCACACATCTTTAACCGGTATCTCTGACGGTCTGCTTATGAGCCTGGCCGACTTCACTGCTGGGAACTCATTTTGGATCTCCTGGAGCATCTCTTCGATGAAGACTTCGTCTTTCGACAAAACGGCGTTGTACATAGCATTCCACTGGAAATATCCCAGAGATAAAGCAGATCCCAGATTTTCGACAGATGTCTCAAAGATTCCCGAATAGATTTTCTGAGTATAGTTTATTGCTTCATTTTGAAAGACGTGGTACGGCATAAGCATAAGAAAGACGGTAACGAGAAAGACAAATATCACTAGAGTCGGTCGGATATACCTGAGTTCATCGAATCCTCTCATGTAACACCTCCCATTCTGAATGGAAAATCATTTGAAATTATCATATCACTTAATCTATTGATATAATCATTCTACGGAGTGTCCTGCGATTCCCTTTTTTGCCTCTTCGATCACTCGAAATTTTCATGCAATCTTATGCCAGGCACTATTCAAGCATCATTCCAATCATCGAATACTTTCTTCAGATGTGAGATCAGCCGTAAGGACCTCGGACAATGTTTTGGATTCAGAATACCCACCGAGAATTAGCGATGGACTTGCAATGAGGGGGAGCTGCTTTCAGAGATTTTTACCTGAACGCTTAACTGAGATATCCACACTTTCAAGAATAAAATGGATATCATAGAAGTAACGGGTTGCTTCATCTTGACCTGTGCTTGCTCATTCTAGTCCGGTTATTCTTGGGGCGTCAGTCAGGAGTACTTTGAGAAACGCGATAACAAATGTGATCTCCTACTCTGAAATCTCACTATATTACTTCCTTGCCTGTAAGAGTTTTATTGAGGAAAATGGTTAGTGCACAAGGAGGGCTCTCGTGAAATCAAAGACCTGCGTATATGAGGCAGTCATAAGAAGGATTCCGAACATAGATGGGGCGTATGTTGAATTTCCGTATGACCTCAAGTCGGAGTTCGGAAAGGGCAGATTGAAAGTCCACGCAACATTTGACGGCGAGCCTTACGATGGTAGCGTTGTCAACATGGGAATAAAGAAGGATGACGCGTCGGTGTGTTACATCATTGGTCTTCGAAAGGCCATCACAAAGACTATCGGGAAGCAACCTGGTGACACCGTAAAAGTCACCGTTATGGAAAGAGGCGAATGAAGCATGTGGAAGTGCCCTGAGTGCGGACGCCAGTTCGAACAACACAATCAGAAACATGCATGCATTGAACCGCCAGAGACGATTGACGAGTATATCACCATGCAGCCCGAAGGTGTTCAATCGCTACTGAGGAGTGTTAGGGATGCCCTCAGAGA
Organism: Mesotoga sp. Brook.08.105.5.1; assembly: GCF_002752635.1. Lineage (NCBI taxonomy): Bacteria > Thermotogati > Thermotogota > Thermotogae > Kosmotogales > Kosmotogaceae > Mesotoga > Mesotoga sp. Brook.08.105.5.1. Next base: position 24,622 of record NZ_AYTW01000060.1, on the reverse strand, counting down.
GGTGCTTCCGGGTTCGGAAGAGAGAATATCTTGGAGGATGCCCACCTTCTGGAAGAAGAGGAACATAATCCACTTCACTTCTTTTAAGAACCACATGGGGATTTATCCAGGAGAAGAGGCAATCGCACACTTTGCAGATAAACTAAGTCATTACAGAACAAGCAAAGGTGCTGTACAGTTCCACTATGACAAAACTATTCTTCTTGAGCTGATAGTGGAGATCGCGAAATGGTGCAATGAAAAAGAGAGCCATCACTAGCGGAGGATTAGTATGCCAAAAGTTAGAAAGATGCTCAATGACTGGGATGCTCCGTATATTCAGTCACTCATGAGACAGATCGAAACTCAGAGTAAGGCGACGCTCGCATACTGGGCAGTTGAGTACTCCGAAGAAGTTGTGTTGCCGCTCTGGAGTAAGCACTATCCGAGTGACCTCCGACCGGGCAATGCGTTGACTGCTGCGAGAGGCTGGCTAGCCGGAACCATTAAACTGCCTCAAGCCAAGAAAGCAATTCTGGAGTGCCATGCCGCGGCGAGAGAGGCCGAAAACAATCCCATTGTCAGTGGCTGCCGCTTTTTTGAATCGCTTCCACGTGAAGCCGGCCTTGCTTCCCCAGACGCTTTTCTGGGCCATGCTCTTCCCAGAGTTCAGTGTGTTATCTTAATCGTCAGCCATCTTCCCTCGCACAGCGGAACTTGCCTGCGTCAGCAAATTGCTTCTTTTTTCTCTCCTTTCGAAGATATTCTTTCCAGACCAATTGCTGCTCCTGATAACGATCTGACTGGAATAACATCTTCTTCTGAACCAGTAGTCCTTAGAAGTCATCTAATTAGAACGATACTAAATAAAAAGGAGAGGCTTTTCTTGAAGATACCCGTTCTCATTCTAATAGGTATTGTCGCAGTGGTCATTATCGTGTTAGGAGTTGCCAATGGTGCAAATGGCTCTTCTCCACAAGAAGTAGTCGTCACGGAGTATCAGGGGATCAAACTCGACGATCTCGGCGCTTTCAGAGAAAACTCGATAAAGGGCGTGCAGTACGTGAATATAGAAGAATACTTCCTAAAGATTGGAGGTCTCGCAGAAAATCCGTACATTCTAACTTATTCGGAGTTGCAGGATCTTCAGCACATTCAGAAGCTGGTTATACTTCACTGTGTCGAGGGGTGGACAGCAAAGATGCTCTGGGAAGGTATTCCTCTTGTGGAATTGATTGACAGAGCAGAGCCCGACGACAAGGTAACTAATGTGATCTTCAAGTCAACTGATGGCTATACGACAAGCCTCACTCTCGACTACATAAGAGAGAGAAATATCATGCTGGCCGACAAACTGAACGGAATCGAACTACCTCCGGCCCAGGGTTTCCCGTTCATAGTGGTTGTCGAAGACAAGTGGGGCTACAAGTGGGCGCGATGGGTCGAAGAGATAGAGCTGTCGGGCAACGACAAGTACAGGGGTTACTGGGAAGAGTATGGATACAGCAAAGATGGAAGTCTCGACAAGCCGATGTTCGACAGATAAACCAGAGATAGTTCTCAGCCCATATAGTTTCTCGGGGCCAAACAGGAGCCGATCTGAAGATCAGCTTTAAGGCGTTGTTTGGAGGAAAGAACCGCGGCTATGATAAGCAATACTGTCAGTCTGTAGTCTTGTTTTCATAATCGGCTTTCATGATAGCAAAGCTATTACAGCAAAGAAAACCTCTCTCTGATCGCGACTGCACAAGATAGTCAGAGTGAAGACTATGAACCCGCCGTCAGAAGAGAGCACATGACACTGGACTCAAGAAATGAATTTCGCTTCTCTCATTAACCTTCTGGAATCTTCCACATCTAGTAACCCCTGCTGTTCTCCTTGCTTTCACTAACCGTTCCGGTAATCAAAAAAGTGCACTTCAGTGGATTGACTCCAGCGCGCTTCATCACAAATCACCCATAAGACAAACAGAATAAAGAAAACAAAGTATTTTGTTACACTATTATTATTATGTTCTGTGATAAAACCCAACCTGCTTGTAAATCGACAAGAACAACTTCTTATGCTTTCACTGGCGACAGAAAAAATATCTATTTATCGTCGCGCTCAATTCTTCCGCCGCCCCTTCTTCTCATTATCGTTGACTGGTCCTCATCCTGAGGAGTGAGCGGCCCCTTTTCGGTAGTTGAATCTGCTGCTGCTCTCCTTGAATCGTTCTTCTGATCTTTGGGGGCGCCAACCAACCTTCCGCCGACTGCCCCCTGTCTGTTCTTCCTTTCTCGATAGGTCCTGAGATCGTTGATTTCTTTCTGTCTTTCTCCCAGTGATTCCAGTCGTTTCAGCAATTTGTGAATGTAATCTTCCTCCGAATACTTGAGTTCTATATTGGTCAAATACCAATCGGCTTCGAATTTCTTCTTAGCCTTCTCCAGAGCTTCGAGATACTCAGCCTTCTTCTTATCCAGATATTCTGTCTCTTCAGCAAGAGCTTTCAGTTCAATATCCTCCGCTTCGATGTCGAGAGCCTCAAGTTTCTCCTCCACCTCTTGCTGCTTGGCTTCAAGTTCCCTACATCTTCTTTCGCTGTAGGTTTCTATCTTGCTAATTAGCGGTTTTTCTTCCTGCTTTGCGGCTGGTACCCCACCCGCTCCCCGAAGTTTCCTGGTCTCTTCCTCAGGTCTCAGTTTGTCGATTTCATTCTTGATTCTCTCAAGCTGATCAAGTAACGGTTTTCTCCTGTGTTCGAATATCGTTAGCCTTTTCCGCGTAAAGGATTTGTAGTCCGCATCCTGAGTTCTGATTATCATGCCACTTTCCTCCTCCTCCACCAGAGATTCTTCACTAGCGGTTTGTTGACAACATTGATAGAAACCGATTCATTCAGGCTGTTAGGAACAAAACTTTAGACATTGTAGAAGAATTATATACATTTTAGGTGTTGTTTCGCTCTTCTGGAGAGCCCTGTCTCAATGTTCGCGAAAACTGGAAGCGAGTGAATCTGGAGGGAGAAGAGTTTTATAGGCCATCGATGACTCAATTAACTATGGTCGTAAACTCACATGAGGTCTTTTCCAATACCTTGTCATAAAAAAAGGGCCCAGATGGGCCCTACTTGATTGAAGGGGTTAGGGCTATCTTGCTTTTCCGAATCCTCTGCCGAGTCCGGGACCCTTTGCGCCTGCCGCTCCATGTCTGAATCCTGTTCCGTCTTCAGCCTTGAGGTTGGTCATAACTCTTACGCCGTCATTCGAGCAGTTGTCGTTGACTCCATCGCCATCTGCATCTACGAAGTTCTCACAGGCAGCTGTGTCCTGTAGTCGCTGCATCGCTCTCGTCCCGTAACCTACTGCAAGTGTCATTCCACCGATCAAAAGAACCGCTATCGTAATTAAAACTACTTTCTTCATCCTTCTACACCTCCATTTGCTTTTTAGTACATTCTCAGTTTACGGGTGCATTCTTAGAGAATCCTTAGCTAAACCTTAGAGTTTGCTTAGAAACGTAGCTCTAATAGCGCCAGCGTGAGAAGTTGATATAGTGGATGAATTCCAACGAGGTAAGAATCGACCCGGGAAGATCCCTTACTCAAAGCGAAAGGGACCGTAATGAGCCGGTCCCTTTCAAAACCAATCTTCAAGAAGACCCAATTAAGAGAGCTCCGCAAAGACTATCTCGTCCTCATTTGAGTCAAGCTTTCCGTAACCCGGGCCGTTTCCGTTGCAGGAGTCGTTAGGAGCACCGTAACCTGCATCGTCGTCAGGGCCATCTGGAATCCCGTCTCCCGGTCCACTGCCGTTGATTGAAAGAGCAATTCCAAAAGCAAGGAGAAAGAAAAGCACAATTGCGGTTAGTCGTTTCACCATCATCCCTCCGTTTTGATCAAGTGAATAGATCTTATTATTTTGGTCATTAAAGAGTGATTAAAAACTGATGCATAGGTTTCCTGCACTCCGTCTTCTCATCTAGACTTCTAGATTAGCAATTTGCCGGGAATCTCATTGACTTATGTTAGTCTATACTCCTTATGGTCGAGCAATACAAACTTTCTTCGACTTTGTAGGTCTCTCTATCCAGCAACAAAACCAATCCTCTTGAACTCCCGTCTGAGAAAAGGCCGCCGCTTACCCGGTATTAAAGTGCGGCGGCTGGACTAGGGGTTAACAGGGGTATTATGACTAGTGCTCTACTGCTCTACTTTGAAACTGCTTCGTACTCTGAAGAAGTTCCTTACTGCGTTCCGAATCATCTCTGCCAATCTTCTCATGAAGTGGACTATCGCAGACTCTGAACTCTCTTCATCGGAAGAATCCAGGGAAAAAGCGGCTTCGAAATTCGGGGACTCTTCCTTTCCAGCTCCCGACCCCTCACACTGGAGCCGATCTATAGAGGCGGAGTTTCCAATCCCTTTTCCGAGTTTGAAGAGGCAGCGCCTGCTCCGTAGCCAGAACCATCATCCGGACCGTCGGGAATCCCATCTCCGGGTCCATAGCCAGCATTGCTGGTTGCAAATACCAATCCCAAACTCAGAAAAGCAAGAAGAAAAAGCATTTCTGTTCTCTTCATATCTGCCTCCTCCTTCACATACAGAATAATCGATTGCCCATTAAGAAATTAATGGCCGGAGGTTTTTCTGGTTTGATAGAATGAAAGAGGTGCGAAGGAGGGTACGAAAATGGAATGCACAGTAGAAAGAAATCTGAAAAGATGCAACTGCACTTATCCCGGCTGTCCCAGAAAGGGCAAATGCTGCGAGTGCATAGCTTATCATCGGAAAAACGGAGAACTTCCTGCCTGCTATTTCACCGCAGAGCAGGAGAAGACCTGGGATAGAACCATTGAACATTTTGTGAGAATTAACAGCAAGAGATGATCTCGAAAGCCGGTCTGATTTCCTCGATCAACTCCGCACTACCGAGAAGTGCTAAAATAGAATGATTTTAAATTACATATTCTCGAGTTTTATCGGGATTTCCTGGAGGAAGAATTGACTCAAGAGTTTTATAAGCGCTTCTTTTCATTGAAAGAGTCATATTGGATTCTCTTCAACGGCATCAGAACGGTGGGCCACATGTCACGATCAAAGCGGGACGGAGAGCTGAGTACAGAGCTAATCGAAAAGGTTATGCTCACCGTTACCGAAATAAATGGATGCGAAGTTTGTTCGGTCTTCCACAACAGAGTTGCCGAAAAAGAGGGAATCAAAGAAGAAGATATCCAGATGCTTTTCGTCACCGAAGTTGAAGAACTTCCACAAGATGAAGCCCCTGCCATTCTCTTCGCCAGGGGGTATGCAACTTCTTCCGGCAAACCATCTGAGCACTTATGGAAGAGTCTCATCCAGAGTTATGGGGAATCCAAGGCCAAGGGCATATTGGGCGCAGTTAGAACGATAATGATGGGCAACAGCTTCGGCATAGCCTGGGGAGCCCTCTCAAATAGGATCAAAGGTAGACCCGTTAAAGGTAGCAGTCTCTGGTACGAGATCAGTATGATTCTCTCTTTCATCTTCTTCATCCCTGTGGCCTCGGTACACGCTCTGCTCGCCAGTCTTTTCAAAAAGCCCATAATAACCTTTCAAACACAAGAGGCCGCTGCTTAGACCGTAGCTGCGAGTCGAAGGGAAGAATAAATGACGAGGTTCGGGCTTGCGGGTTGGAAAGAGCTACTGAAAATCGGATCACCGTTGAATGGTTCTCCGAAGAAGCCTGTTCTTCGTTCCAGAGCAAGGATCTGTTCTTCGTTTTTGGTTGAAATCGTGAAGCAGCAGCATCAAGATTCCGACCAGGAGCTTTGTCGGAATGACAGCATTTGACGTTTCTTCACTTTAGAGCTTGCAAGTTGCATCTTGGCACTTGTAACTGGTCTTGCACTTGTCGGAGAACGGTGAACCGAGAACGGATAACCGGTTCTTATTCAGCTTGCAACTCGGAACTGAGAACTTGCAACTGCTCCATTTCGAGGACGGTGGACCGTTGACGGACAACGTTGTTTTGAGCAGCTATCAGCGGATCCTTTCCGCAGGACGGTGGAACCGATGACGGACAACCATTATGTATTCTCAAACACGAAAAAGATATCTGTACAGGTTTCCCCCGTCGCAATTTCAAACTCATACGATGATATAATTTTTGTTAGTCGTAGCATTCTGGTTCTCATCATCTAACGCAACAATGACAACTGTTCTCCAAAATCACACATCTTTCAAGGAGGTTTCTTTGAATGAGAAGATTTCTGGTTTTGATTACTGTCATCTGTGTTGCCTTTTCCGTAACCCTTCTCGCCGCTGATTCTTTCACTGTTTACACAACTCTTGAAGAGCTTGCGGCAAAAGAACTTTTCGACAAATATGAAGAAGTCACCGGTATCAGGGTTGACTGGGTGAGGCTCTCCGGTGGAGAGGCCGAAGCAAGGATGGAGGCTGAAAAGCTGAATCCGCAGGCCTCGATATGGGTTGGAGGAGTGGGACTGAATCATATCAGTGCAAAGCTGAAGGGTCTTACAACTCCTTATTTCTCCAGAGCGGCCGCAAATACTCCCGAGCAATACAAGGATCCCGAAGGCTACTGGATAGGTCTCTACCTTGGACCTCTGGCATTCGCCACTCACAATGGTCGTGCAGCTGAGCTAGGACTTGAACCACCGAAGGGCTGGTTCGACATACTCGATTCCAAGTATGAGAATCTCGTAAGGGTTGCAAACCCGAATACTTCGGGAACTGCCTACAATCTCATCACCTGTATGATTTCTCTTTTCGGAGGGGACGAGGATCTAGCCTTCCTCTATCTGAAGAAACTAGACAGAAGCATCGAGATGTACACAAGGTCCGGTTCGGCAGGCGGAAAGAGCGTTGCAATTGGAGAGATACCCTTCGCAATAGGTTACGCCCATGACATGGTCAAGCTGAAGGCAGAAGGTGCCGACATTACTATAACCGTTCCCGAAGAAGGTACAGGCTTCGAGATCGCTTCGATGTCTTTGATCAAGGGCGGACCGGATCCTGTCAATGCCAAGAAGCTGTATGACTGGATACTGACCGAAGAGGCACAGGCAATCATTGCAGGCTGGTACGTTATACCAGTTTCAAGGATCGCTCCGAAGCATCCGCTCTCTTTCAGCATGGAAGAAATCAAGACAGTTCACCAGAATTATGTCTGGGATGCTGAGAACAAAGAAAGACTGCTCGATCGCTGGACGGAAGAAATAGGCGGCGGGGTAGAATAATTGGTTGATCAGAGCAGGAGCTAGTCTCCTGCTCTTCTTCACTTTGGCTTCACCAATCAAGGTTACTCTTGGGGTGTGATCGGATTGTATTCCTGGAGAAAACTCTTATCGTTCGCGTTGATTAGTGTTTTAGTCTTTGTCGCCCTTTTCTGGATCTTCGATACATTGAAAGACTCTTTCTTTAAGGTTGTTAGAGACAACCAAAGGCAGCTGGTTACGGTTCTTGCCGAATCGGCACCAAGAGACAGGGAACTTGCCGAGGACTGGATTACTGCAGTAAACAAGGAGTTCGACGAAGCGGAAATAATCTATGTTCACGGAGTACCCGGCTGGGATGAACTGCAGGTCTTCGCCCCGAACGAACAACTGAGAAGCTTCTATGAATTGAATTACAGTTCTGAGGACTTCGCCAAGGGGTTTGAAAGCGTCTACTATCTTGAGAACTACTACTCTTCCCTCAAGTATTCATTCGAAGGAAAGAGTGTTACGCTGGTGTTTGCACCACTGATAGACGAAACTCGTTACGACATGACGGGCTTTCTGCTATTTCTGATGTCTGCAGAGGCCGGGGAGAATTACGCAAATCTACTAAACTTATTTATGATAGCCGCATTCGCTGTCTTCGTTATCATTTATTTCATCTCGAAATTCTTCAGAGATCCCGTGATGGGATATGTTATTCTCGGTCTTTTCTTGATGGTCGGAGTATTCGTAGCCTATCCTCTGTTTGAAGCCATTAGATTGACCTTTCTGGCCGATGGCAAATTCTCGATGCGTACTTGGGTCACAATTCTCTCTTCCAGACAGTATCTTAGTGCGCTATGGGGGAGCGTAAGACTTGGCATCCTCACGGCTACATTCTCCACGATCATCGGGTTCATCTTCGCTTTTGTCATAAACAGAACGGCCATAAGAGGAAAGAAGTTCCTGAGCACTATGGGGCTTCTGCCCGTAATCTCTCCGCCATTTTCCCTGTCTTTGTCACTGATTTTGCTCTTTGGAAGCAACGGACTGATAACAAAGCAAATACTCGGACTGAAAGACTTTACCATATACGGACTTGGCGGCCTTACAGCCGTACAGACTATCGGCATGTTCCCGATTGCCTTCCTCACTCTTTCGGGAGTTCTACAGGCAATCGACTCTACACTTGAGGAGGCTTCTCTCGACCTTAATGGTAGCAGATGGAAGACCTTCTCGAAGGTCACCTTCCCTTTGGCTATTCCCGGTGTTCTCAGTTCCTGGCTGCTCGTTTTCACCAACTCCCTCGCTGACTTTGCAAACCCACTGCTCCTGGCGGGATCTTACAGGGTGCTCTCGGTAGAGGCATACATTGAAGTCACAGGAAGAAATAGACTGGGTCACGGAGCTGCTCTTTCTATTCTCCTTCTCATGCCGACACTGACGGCCTTCCTGGTTCAAAGATTCTGGGTAAGCAGGAAGTCATATGTGACCGTAACTGGAAAGCCCTCTTCGAGACTGAGCGATCTAGTTTCAAAGCCTGTAAAATTCGGTCTCATAACGTTTATCGTTCTCATCATCGTCTTTATCCTCGGACTGTATGGAACGATAGTGGCCGGCTGCTTCGTAGCCAACTGGGGTATAGACTACTCTTTCACTCTGAAGAACATAACGGAAGCGCTGCAGAGAGGAAGGGACGCGATTGTAGACACCTTCACCCTGTCGGCAATTGCCACACCATTCGCCGGACTGATAGCGATGATGGCTGCGCTGGTAATCGTCAGGAAGAAGTTTGTGGGGAAGAGGGTTCTTGAGGGGTTGATTCTCGCACCGTTCGCCATACCGGGGACGCTGATCGGTATCTCATATGTGCTTGCCTTCAACAAACCCCCGTTGATTCTAGTTGGAACTGGGGCAATTATCGTTATCAACTACATAATAAGGGAGCTGCCCGTCGGTGTCGAAGGAGGAGTGGCCACTCTCAGGCAGATAGATCCCGCTATAGAGGAGGCCGCGCAAGATCTTGGCGCGGATTCGACTACGGTCTTCAGGACGATCGTCTTGCCTCTGATACGTCCGGCATTCATTTCCGGGATGTCATACACTTTTGTCCGATCAATGACTGCCGTCAGTGCGATCATATTCCTGATATCCGCTAAGTGGTACCACATGACGGTTCTCATATATAACTTCTCAGAATCGATAAGATTCGGACTGGCTAGCGTTCTTTCCACCGTATTGATTATCATCGTCTTCGGAGCGTTCGGACTGATGAGACTTCTTGTGCGAAAGAACGAGTACATGGAAAAGAACGTAACTCTAAACTGATAATTGGTTTGCGAGGTGGTTGGATGTCAAAGACTTCTGTCTCAGTTAGGATCGAAAACGTCACCAAGGTCTTCAAAGATGTCAAAGGGAAGGCAGATGTTATAGCCGTTAACAATGCCAACTTCGATATAGAACCCGGTGAATTAATCACTCTGCTGGGTCCTTCTGGTTGCGGGAAGACGACGACGCTCAGGATGATCGGTGGATTCGAACTGCCCACAAAGGGAAAGATCTTTCTGGGGAATGAAGACATCACGTTTCTGCCGCCCAACAAAAGAGATACTGCTACAGTATTTCAGAGTTACGGGCTTTTTCCGCACATGAACGTCTTTGACAACGTTGCTTACGGCCTGAAACTGAGAAAGCTTCCCACAAAGCAAATAAAGGACAAAGTAATGGGCACTCTCGATCTGGTCGGCTTGAAGGATCTGGCCCAGAGGGCTCCTTCGAAACTCTCCGGCGGCCAACAGCAGCGTGTCGCCCTTGCGAGAAGCCTGATCGTGGAGCCTTCCGTACTGCTTCTAGACGAGCCTCTTTCAAATCTAGACGCCCTGTTGAGGGAACAGATGCGAGTCGAGATAAAGCGGATTCAGAAGACGCTTGGAATCACCACGATATACGTGACTCACGACAGGGTCGAGGCAATGAGTCTCTCGGACAGGATAATCGTGATGAAGAACGGTTTCATAAGGCAGATAGGCTCACCGAACGTGCTCTACGAGGATCCAAACTCAAAGTTCGTTGCGGGGTTTGTAGGAAAAGTAGCCTTCTTACCGGTGGAGGTTCTCGAGATGAATGGAACCTGCAAAGCAAAGTTTGAAGACAAAACAGTGGAGGTTGGCAAGTTCTCGCCGGAATTATCACCTGGAGAAGCCGCCGTGATTATGGCCAGACCCGAGTCTCTCAAACTCGTTGATCCCGGAGAGGGAATGATTGAAGGCCAGGTAACGACAAACATATATCTCGGTGGAAGCCTCGAATCATATGTGGCAACCGAGCACGGAGAACTCCTGGTGCAGATAGACAACCCCGCCGAAAAGAAAATTTATCCCGAGGGAGAGAAGGTTTCCATCGGCATTATCCCGAACCTGGCAAAAGTGCTGCCGAATAAGGATGAATGAGGGTAAGACCGTGGTTGCGGGTAGCGGTGTGGTTGGAAAAAGCAAAATATCAGTTCCAAGTTGCAAGTTGTGAGTTGTGAGCAAAGGCCGGGGTCAGAGGTTTGAGAATAGATGTAGGAAGATCGCGATCGTTCAGAGAATCTAACAATGCGTCATGCTGAACTTGTTTCAGAACCTCTTAAGAACCGTCCTTCGTTGCACGTCCCGGATCATGGACCAGTCCTTGGATAACATCAAGCGAGAAAGAGCATTATCGAGAGTTCGCTCAATCACGAGAAGAGCGAGATTCTGAGCAGGATCACCTCAGAATGACGCGATGCTAGAGAAGGCTATCACTCCATGTCACTCGTACAAACTCCTTACTTCATAACCCGTAAGCCTGCCCTAAAATGCTCTTGTTTGGGGCTCCTGTTTGGGGGCTCTTTTTTTGGACTACTATTCAGGGTCATCCCGTGATGCATGTGCACGGGATCTCTTTCTTCATCTTCAATGGCAAAAGTGGGGATTAACCGATTCTTGGATTCTTTACTATTATTCACGGAGATCCTTACCAAGAGCTTGTCAGGATGACCTAGAGTGCGAGTATCTGTTCTTCGTTTTTGGTTAGGGCAATGAAGCAAGAGCATCAGGATTCCGACCAGTAGCTTTGTCGGAATGACGAAATGCGATGTTTTCGTTCAACCCCTGGCTTATAACTTAGAACTCACAACTTACAACTGATCTTTCAGCGTATAGCGGATCTTCAAAAGCCAGTCACTGCAAGCTGTGGCGAGAAAAACTACAAGAATGCCAAACCGATTTGGCAAAGCCAGTTCTACTTCGCGGGCAAAACAAAAACAATCGAGAAAGAGAGCATAGAGAGGTTCGCTACGCTCACGAGAGAAGAGAGAGAGGGAAGTCAGTCTGCTGACGTAGGCTTCTTCTAAGTTTTGCAACTTAGAACTCACAACTTGCAACTGATCTTTCAGCGTATAGCGGATCTTCAAAAGCCAGTCACTGCAAGCTGTGGCGAGAAAAACTACAAGAATGCCAAACCGATTTGGCAAAGCCAGTTCTACTTCGCGGGCAAAGGAGCCGTTGCGTTCACGTGAAGATCGAGATTTTGACCTGAAGCTTTATCAGCTACTCTAAGTTGTCAAGTATAGAATTAGGAGAATTATGAGAGTGAAAGGTCAAATGGAACGTTGTTTTTCAAAAGTTGGTAGACCATTTCAGCTGCAGCTCTTGCAATTGCTACAAGGGCCACTTTCTTTTTCACCCCCCTCTCTATCATCTTCTCGTATTTGTTCTTGTACTTTTCAGTGTTTTTGATCAAGTTTTTAGCTAACTGGTAGAAGGTTTTTCGTAGATGTTTGTTACCCTTCTTGGAGATTGAAAGGCCGCGAGTCATATTACCACTCTGCTTAATAACAGGATCAAGGCCTATATACGATACAAAGGCTTTCCCGGAAGAGAATCTGTTTATTTCGCCTACTTCAGATACGATTTCGGCTTCTGTGATTTCAGCAATACCCGGTATGGTTCTTAGGGGATTGTCAGGGAACTTCTGAAGAAACTTCTTAATTTCCTCATCCAGGGCTTCTACGTGTTCTTTGAGAAGCTTTATTTCAGTTATGAATATGCTGGTAATAGTTGAGTAGGTTCCAAAGGTATCTGGCTTGCCTATTGAGTCTTTGAGTGAATCGATAACCTCTCTCGCTTTCTCTTCACTCCAGTTTCTGTGAGAGCTGAGCAATTTGACTGCATCTTCCTCATTGGCAAGTATCTCTTCCCTGGATGGATAAACACTCAACAAATGCAACAGCACAGGTGAACTAATTGATCTGAAGGTCTTAAGAAGTTCAGGCATGTGAATCTTCAATTTGCTCTTCAGTTTCCTTTGAAGATCAGAACAGTTTGCTACTACAGTGCTTCTCATCCTAACTAAGTCCCTGAATGCTGACATCTCTTCCTCTGGTACTTGAGAAACGCTCAGCAGATCGAATATCCTGTACATTGCAACTGCTATGCTTTTTGCATCTTTCTTGTCTGTCTTTGACCTGCTCATAGCCTTCATGAATTTGCTAAGGGTATACGGATCGAGAAGCTGTACGTCTATCCCTTTGCTCCTAAGAAATCCGTACAAGTTGCTATGATACGAACCCGTCGCTTCCATTCCGACTTGTTTCTCGCCCTTGTAAGTATTTAGCTTCTTTAGAAATTCCCTAAAACCTTCCCTGTCTTGTTTGTACTTCATGCTTTTCATTTTCTTCTTCTCAGGTAAATAGAAACAAACGTCAAAACTTTCACTGGATATGTCCACTCCTACATACAACATGAGGGTTCCTCCTTTCACAACCTCGTACAAGGTGCGGTCTTTTCGACCATTACTCTCAATCGTGTTAAGAAGGGTGCCCAACCTGGCATACAGGCTCTAAGCCTAAGGATGACGACTGGCTACTCCCTCTACCCTCATTCTATACTCTCTACTTCCTCTCTTATGACAATACACGAGAATGACGGGATTTGACTTTTTCTTTACTTTAGGGCTTGCAACTCGGAACTGAGAACTTGCAACTGCTCCATCTCAAGGACGGCGGACCGTTGACGGGCAACGGTGTTTTTCATCAGCGACCAGCGGGTTCACCGCTTTTAAGCGCACAGCGGCTCTTATGCCTGCAACTTGGAACTGACAACTTGCAACTGATCTTTCGAAGGACGTCTTTTCAAAGCTTACGTGCGTCTTCACCTGCGTCAGCAGACTGGCGTGTTCTTGCCTTCGAATGCCTTGACTGAGTTGGGCTAACAAAGTAGAATGAATTCAGCAACGCTATATGCCGTTTTTGGAGGCGATTCTGATGTTGGTTTTAGCTCATAGGGGTATGGGGAAGGGCAGATACGAGAATACGCTGAAGTCTTTTGAGGAGGGTCTGTCCTTTGGCGCACATGGCATTGAGCTCGACGTAAGGCTTACGAAGGACGGCGCAGTGATCTTGAATCACGATCCCGATCTCAAGAGAACTCTGGGATTGGATGTCAAGCTATCTGAAACGACACTCGACGAACTGGACAAGATGGACCTGATTGGATTTGATTCTCTAACTACTCTCGAAACGGTTTACAAAGAGCTCCCCGAAGAGACATTTATTGATGTCGAAATCAAGGCCGTTGAAGCCGTCCCTCAAGTAATAAAGATTATCAAGAGGTTTGATGCGGTTGAGAGAACAATGTTCTCCTCTTTTCATCATGATTGTTTGCTTGCATTCACCGAGGAGTTCTTCGGCAATCCAATGATTGCACCTATAATAGATAAAGAGATCCGCCAAGTCGGCGGCGAAGAGTATCTGGCGGGCGTCATAAAGAAGTACAAGCCCTACTCAGTAAATCTCAACAAGGATCTCTTCGAATATTTGGGATTGGAAAAGGGCCTCTCTATGTTGCGGAAGGTACGTGAAGGCGGAACAAAAATTTCACTCTGGACGCTGAACGATCAGAATTTGCGCCTCAAGGTCAGGGAAGTCTGCGACTTTTTGATCACCGACTGTTCTGATAAGATGAGGGAGGTAGTATGAAGAAAACTATACGCAAAAGTCTAATTGTCACCTTTCTAATCTTAACTTCACTGACGATGCTTCTTGTATCCTCTTGCGGAGAGAAGACAGTCCAGCCCGAAGAGCAAATATCGCTTTCTCGGGAAGAGATTCTTGCTCTTTCGGGAATTGAGGAGAGTGAGATCGATTTCAGAAAGGTCAAGCTAGACGTTTCAGGAAAGCCTCAGCTTACTATTGCCGTTTACGACGGAGAAGGGAGAGAGATCTTCTCAAAGGACTTCCCTCAAAGTGAAGTTAAGGGAGGCTACGTTGCGGTTGCAGTGATCAAATCAGAGGTACTCGATGCCTTGCGATTTCTATATGGCGTGACCGACTCGAAGGGAAGTTTCTTCCCAATAGTTCAGGACTTGCCGTACTTCCAGTATCAGAACGTTGTTGTCAACAACGCCGATGTTCCAAGAATATCCTCAAAAGGAGAGTTTAGATTGTCTAGCGTAACCTTCGGTCAGGAAAGGCAGGAGGTTTTTCTTAGAGTGAAGTAGACTCGATACTTCGGGAGGGGATTGACCTGAAAAGGCTTTTCGTGGTGGTGATTCTTATGGCTTCTTTAATGGCATTCGGAGCAAGCTTGCCCAAAGAAAGGATTCAAAATGCCCTAAGTATTCTTCAAGAGCTTTCGGAAACGGAAGACAGTGGATCTTTTGCTGAGTTGATGAGTAAGTCTAGCGGAATAGTGATTTACCCTGAGATGGTGAAAGCCGCGCTTGGATTCGGCGGGCAGTTCGGAGAGGGTTTTCTGCTCAAGAGAGGAGAAGATGGCCGCTGGTATGGACCGTTGTTTCTCAAGCTGTACGGTATAAGCTACGGATTTCAGGCCGGCGTTCAAAAGAGCGGTCTGGTGCTTGTCATTATGAACGAGAAGGGCATTGAAGGTTTTCTAAGCAATAACGTTACCCTTGGCGGAAGCGCCTCAATTTCAGCCGGGCCCACGGGCAAGACCCTCTCTGCAGATACTGATTACAAACTAGAAGCTGCCATTTACTCTTATTCAGTCAGTAACGGCATCTTCGCCGGTGTATCACTGGGCGGTTCGATTGTACGCCAGGACACCGAAACAAACAGGGAGTATTATGGGCTATCGCTTACTCCCACCGAGATTATTGAGAGGGAAGCAAGCGGAGTGGGAATCGAAGAGCTTGTTGGATTTCTCAATTCATTGATTGGCCCCAAAGAATAGGCTTGCGCTTTAGCAATAAGAAACTGCAATATTCCGAAAAGCAAATCGAGTCTCAACTTCGATGCTCAGGTTTGAGAGCTTCTGTTTTTTCGATATCCAGCCTTCACGTACTATAATGGCACCAAGGCAGTTCTTCCTTTGCCAGATAGGGTAGGTGAGGTTTTGAGACTTCTCTTGGTTCTGTTCATTGCTCTTGTAGCGGTTGGTCTTGCTGTGAATATCGAAACGATTGAGAGCCTCAAGGACAGCTGCCATAGTGCGGATTCTAAGGGCTTTGAGATGGAAGGCGGCAGCTCCGCAACCGTTACTGCAATTCCCTATGAAGCCGTCTCGGAACTGGGCATTCCGATCGATGATCTAGTAGGGCTCTTGTTTTTTGAGCTGCCGGAGAACTCTTCGGAAGTATCCTTTCTAAATGTTACTGTGGCAGGGAAATGCAAACGTGGCGAAGCTGTGGATGGGGTTTGGGCAGATCTTTATGTAATTGGGGAAGGGTTCCTTGTTCAAACTACAAGGTATGATCCATTTATTCTGATAGATTCAAATAGACTAGTAGTTGCTCTTTCGAGTTATCTCGATACGTCAGTTTACTATTCGGTTGTTCTGAACGGAAGTAGAGCAACCTTCAAATGGGAGTTCAACGTTGACTAATGATGTAGTTAGACGATCGCATTCAGAGAATAGAGCGGAGAAAGTAAATGAGAAAGCTTAGCAGAAAGATCTCACTACAGTTCCTGCTCTTCGTTCTTGCGGTGCTAACTTTGCTTGTAACGTTGCTGGCGATCACTTTCATCCAAACAGCAACCGATGAGTACAAGAGCTACCTAACCGAAAAGAAACAGTCTGTCTTTCAGTGGTTCATAGATCTGCGCAGAGATCTGAAACTCTTTGTCGATCGTTACGCTCTCGAGCAGGTCCTTGAAAGTGGGTATGACATTCTCGTTCAACTCGGTGATGAGAGAGAGATTATTCTTAACAGGTCGGCTCTTTCCGACGAAGAGATTGATGAGATCGAAAGGTCGGGAAACGGATTTAAGATGCTTGAAAGGCAGCTCGTGTACTTCTCTACAATAGTTAGCAATGAAGTTCCGTACCTCGCAGGGATTATCTTCGACAACAACGATATCGAGAGTCTTTCGTCGTTTATCGGACAGGATGGGATTGCCTTCCTGCTAATCGGCGATTACTTTGTTATTCCGAGAGAGTTCTCGGACTCAGGATTATATGTGAGGACTGTTCTGGATGAGGAGAAGTGGTCGGAAGAGACACCTTTCACTGTCAGCGAACCCAGACCGGCTTTCTCTTTCTTCTCGTCTGGTTCTCTGTTCATTGTGGACAAGGTCTCAATTGGGGGCGCAGATATCTATGTGCTGCAATCACAGGGCCTCCTCGTCAAGCTAAGAAACAGACTGCTTCCAATTATCAGCATCGTTGTCCTGGGTGTCTTCGGTTTTTCCTTCGTACTTTCATTCTCGCTAAACGCTCATATATCCAAAGCCCTCTCGGAATTGCTGAAGGGATTTGAGTCGATAAAGAAGGGGTCGTTTTCCAGAGTCAAAATCAATTCGAATGACGAGCTTGGCGAGATAGCCTCTGAACTCAACAACACCATGGTCTTCATAGAGAGGACACTGGACAGATTGAAGAATTCCAACGAGCTCCTGAGAAAAGTATCTAAAGAGGCCCAGCAGGCAAGTAAGATGAAATCGGAGTTTTTGGCGAACATGTCACACGAGATGCGGACTCCAATGAACGCTATCCTTGGGTTCGCCGAGCTTCTTATGAACGACGAGACGAACCTCGAAAAGATGAAATACCTTAAGACTATCTATAGAAGCGGTGAACACCTTCTAAGCCTTATCAACGATGTGCTTGATCTCTCCAAAATTGAAGCGGCCCGTTTCGACCTCATGATCTCCCCTTACAGCCCATCGAAACTTGTCAATGAGCTTACTGAAACTTACCTGCCGATGGCCTATTCTAAGGGTCTGCATTTTGCAAACAGCGTAACGGAAAGAGTCCCGGAGTATGTGGATGGTGACGAGTTCAGGATGAGGCAAATCCTGACCAATCTGATTTCCAACGGACTGAAGTTTACCGAGAAGGGATACGTCTCGATACTGCTTGATTATGATGGAAAGTATCTCATATATACCGTTCAGGATACAGGCTTCGGGGTCTCCAGGGACGAGCTGGAAGAGATATTTGAGCCATTCATTCAGGCAGACGGAACCATGTCCAGAAAGTTTGGTGGGACGGGTTTAGGTCTTGCAATAACCAAGAAGATAGTTGAGCTCATGGGGGGAAGGATCAGATTCGAGAGTAAGGTTGGGGAAGGATCTAAAGTGACCGTCAGAATACCTTCGCAGGTTTCTAAAGAAGCTCCAAAACAAAAGGAGAGAGCCGAAATCTCTGTGGCCGGAAAGGTCATTCTCGCATCTGACGATGACGATTTCTTGATTATCGTCGGCTCCATGCTAACGAGAAACGGCATTCATTATCAACCCGTCAAGAACCTTACAAATCTCTCCAGAGCGGTTAAGGATCTCGGAGCATCACTTGCGATCGTAGACACTCCAAAAAAAGCTAGCGAGGCCCTTACTGCCCTTGATGGTATCTACGACGCTTCAATTATCGCAATCACGGATGCTGCCAAAGACGAAGTCCAGTTCGGCGACAGAGTAGATGAAGTTATCCAGAAGCCGGTAAGAGAAGAGGAGCTGATGAAAAGTATAGGCAACTACTTCGAACTCGCTCCGAAAGCAGGCGGTAAGAAGTACAGGATTCTGCTGGCCGAAGACAACGAGGCCAACCAGCTGTTGATAAAGGAAGTGCTGGAGAAAGCAGGATATTCGGTCGATCTGGCGAGCAATGGCAAAAATGCTGTTGAGATGATACGGAACAACAAGTACAATCTCGTTCTGATGGATATGCAGATGCCGATCATGGATGGATACGAAGCCACAAAGGTATTGAGAGAAGAGGGCTACAAGATTCCTATAGTAGCTCTGACTGCCCATACCATGCAGGGAGATGAGGAGAAAACCATAGAAGCCGGTTGTGACGGCTTTCTGGGTAAGCCTGTGAGTCAGTCTGATCTTCTCGAGGTAGTTCGCTATCATCTTGGCATCTATGACAAGACCGGCAAAAAGAGAGATGGAGAACAGGCAAGATCTTACAAGGCTAAGCATACGCAAGACAGCATCTCTCTCTTCGCTAAGGATATGGGCTTGTCGTTCGAAGAGGCCTCGGCGATGTTCGAAGAATATGGGGAACACATCCACAAAACCATTGACGATATTCAGAACGCTTTGGAAAGAAGAAACTTCGACTCCATCTCCAGAGACGGACACAGCCTCAAGGGCTCCGGAAGAATGTACGGCGTTGAAGAGCTGTCTGAAGTTGGATTCAAGCTTGAAACAGCAGGAAAGAGCGGAGACGACAAGACGATTGCAGACTGTATATTGGAGCTTAAGAAACTCTATAGAAAACTCTGGGCGTAGTGCTGGCCGAAGTAACCTGAGGACGTATCACTTTGCTTTTCTCGAGAGCTTCTCTGTCAACTTTGATTCAAGTCAGCTAGAGCTAAGAATCGCCGGTATTATTACAAGTGTGGACATAGAACTGATCGCCATAGTAAAAATCGCTAGCAAACCAAATACCGAAACGGTTAGAAATCTCGAAAAAGCGAGAACTGCAAATCCCGAAATCAGAGTCGCCGCATTCACCAGCAACGCATGGCCCGCGGTTCTTGAAGCTTTGCTAGAAAGCTCCTGAAGACACAGCCCCATCTTGAGCTCTGGTCTTACTCTTTCGATGAAGTGGATCGCATAATCTATTCAGACTCCCACTGAAATGCTAGCCACGAGAACAGTTGCCGCATCAAGCGAGACCCCTAGAATACCCATGGTCCCCACACTGAACGTAACGGCAAAGAAAAGGGTAGCATGGCCACCGATCCCACCAGGAGAGAAGAAAACATTAGCGATACAAGCGACCATACGACCAGAACCGAGAATGCGAGACTGATCGCCTGGCTTCTGGAGAAACTCTCCATGTCAAAGTTGAGTAATACGGGGGTGTGCCCTTAAGGGTGACGCTGAATTCCGCTGGAAGTATCTCCTTAAGGCCATTCTCAACGCGGACAAGAGTTCGGGAGATGTCTCTTGCGTTGGTATTTCTTATGTAGGTGTGAATTGCTGCTCTTGACGAGTCTTGATTAACGGAGCCCTGAATAACGGTCCCCGCAGTCGTACCTCTAAGAAGGTTCAGCTGCACTTGAGTCGGCAGGCCAGAATAGACGCTCTCAATCAGATTTGCAAAAGTTGAGGTCTTCGAGAGAATATTAAAGCCTTCCAGGAAACTTTCCAGATCATTCAGAGTATCTATGAAGGCCGGTGTCAGTACACCGCCCGACTGGTTTGAATCAACGACTTTCAGGAGGAAGGAGGATCCACCAACCCTTTTTTTCAAAGGCCTCTACTTCCTTTGAGACTTCGCTCTCCTTCCTGAAATATTCCGAAAGATTCGACTCGAACTGCAAGTTAGCAATTCCAAACGCGCACAACTACCGCCAGAATTGACAGATATGTCACCGGTTTTCTGTGTCTGGATACTGAAAGAGAGAGTCTGTGGAGCAACCTTTCTATGAGCGGCTCCTTGAGTCCTCTTTAGGTGGCGATCACAAACCTAGTAGTTGGCAAGACTTTAATAAGCGCAAGGACGGCTAAGAGTGAGAATATCATAGCGTAGAGAATCCCGAATACGCTGAAATAACCTAATTCATGCATTGGAATCACGCTTGAGAAGGCGAGAGAACCAACCCCCCCGCTGTGGTTAGCGAGGTCATCATAACCGGCTGAATCATCGATTTCATCATCTGCATTATCGCCTCCCTCTTTACCGAGCCCTTCAAGATCTCCACTCTGTACCTGCTGAATATGTGAATACTGTCGGGGCGGCCCATGGCTATCAAAAGAATTGGAAGAACTGCACTCATAATAGTGAGTGGAGTATCCGCCACTGCCATTGGTCCGAGAGTCACCGCCACACTTGAGAGCGCTCTGATTGACGGTGTTAGAACACCCGCAACACTCCTGAAAGTGAGAAAAGTCACGAGAAAGGCAATGACTATGGCTATCGGAAACAGCAGGAGAACATCTGCAGTGACAGTGTTGTCAACTGAATAACCCAGAAATAGTTCGCCGGTCAATCTATATCTGTCCGCGCCCCACTGTGAATCGAGTGTATTCTGAATTCCCTGAATAGCCGTTTTTCCCCTGCTGCCCAGTCCGCCTCGTACATACAGTTTCACGAGGGCCGCGTCGCCTTTTGAGCTTGCCGCGAAGTAGCTATCAAAACTCTTTTCGAGCAACTTCCTGAAAGCCTTGACTTCCTCAACCGTAAGTGGAACCTGGTCGTAACCGGAACTGTCTTATGACCAGACCCTGAAGAGTGATATAGGTAGTATCAAGAGGGCTCAGAGCCCTCGAAACATTTGGAATTTGTCTTATGGTCGAGATTGTCTCGGAGAGTTTCTGCCATGAGGCGGGATCATCCATGTTTCTTAGAAGCGCAAGGTACAGCGGCTCCCAGACAGAGAACTCTCTGGCGGCCAGTTCATTCTTTCTTATGACTCCCTCGGAGTCCGAGGCAAGATTGTCGATATTTGTTTCAAATCTCAATGAAGTAACCGTCAATCCGAAAAGAACTGTGATAGCAAGAAACGCAAGAATTGCCAACTATGGAAAGATTATGCTGTAAGGCATCAGTCTTTCCGATGCTTTCAAAAAGATTCGGGTTATGAATGGCTGCTTCCCGGCCTGTAGTCTTTTCAGCTTCTCCAGCCCCCCAAAGAGGCGGTCGATTATTGATATGATACCATTGAGAATGTAGGTTGAAACATTTCGTCCTTGATAGCGATCGGCTTTCAACGTGTTGGAAATAAGAGCGAGCCTTCCAGGGTTCGCGGAGCTTTGGATCAACGTTTATTCTAGAGAGTTAATATGGAGGGAGATGCAGGTTGGATATTTCCGGAAGAATCAGAGGTGGTCTTCTTCACCTCCCTGAGTTCAGTTGCAAACTCCTCTTTTGATGCATCGTTTTTGCTTTGAGTAGCTTCAGTCATGTTATATTGATTAGTCGGATAGTTAGCCCGGGATAGGGGAAAGTGAAGGGGATCATGGACCCGACCCGAAGTTTTGGGCTTCCACAGAGGTTTTTCCTATAAGGGAGGAGAGATATATGAGCACAGTCTATTTCACGGATATCGATACTACTCCGCAGATGGGGCTCCTGAAAAAGGTTGAGGCTCTTCTAAAGAGAGCGAAACTTGAAGAAGTGGTGGAAAAGAACAGGCTGGTTGCCGTTAAGCTCCACTTTGGAGAGTACGGAAATCTCGCATACATCCGTCCAAACTTTCTGAAGGTTATAACGGATCGGATCAAGGAACTGGGAGCCGTGCCTTTCTTGACAGATGCCAACACTCTTTATAAGGGCAGCAGATCCAATGCTGTAGACCATATGAAAACCGCTTCACTGAACGGCTTCACGATGGAATCTGTGGGTGCTCCAGTTGTAATTGCAGATGGCTTGAGAGGTTCAGACGAGATTGAAGTGGAGATTGACGGCGAGTACATAAAGAAGGCGAAAATAGCATCGGCAATCGCTCTGGCTGACTCCCTGGTAGTCGCAAGTCATTTCAAAGGACATGAACAGACGGGATTTGGGGGAGCTCTTAAGAATATCGGAATGGGAGCAGCCTCAAGAGCGGGAAAGATGGAACAGCACTCCGAATCTAAGCCCGTTGTTAGAGAGTCAAGATGTGTGGCCTGCAGAATGTGCGAAAGGAACTGCCCAACAGGAGCAATAACCGTTGAGAGAGTCGCAAGAATAGACTATGAGCTCTGCATTGGCTGCGGTCAATGCATCGCTATGTGCAACTACGGTGCGATGACGGCCGGACCTGGAGGAACCCCCGAATCGCTGAGCAAGAAGATCGCCGAATACGCTCTCGCCGCTACGAAGGGTAAGAAGGCCCTTTACATCTCCTTCATCAACAATGTATCACCCGATTGCGATTGCTGGCACATAAACAGGCCCCCGGTGGTTGATGATATTGGAATAGTCGCCAGTAGAGATCCCGTTGCACTGGACAAGGCATGCATAGATCTTGTAGTAGCAAGGCTGGGATACGATCCTTTCGAAAGGGCCCATCCCGGTATCACATGGCGTTATCAACTTGAACACGCCGAGAAGATCGGCCTTGGCAAGACAGAATACAAACTCGAGAAAGTCGCCTGCTTCGGTGAGTAATAGTTCCGTGTTTGATCAGAGACCCGGCTCTTGAATCAGAGTGGCTCCTCTACAAGTTCTCGAATAATCGCGCTCAGTGTTTCAAAGCTGAATTTCCGGCTTCCTAGCTCGAAATTGCTTTCTGTTACTTCCCTGTATCTCACCGGATCGAAGAGAAGTCCGAGCGTATCCTCGCTCGCTCTCTTTAGATTGAGTTCTGGAACTTCAACCAGTCCTTCTACATAGCTGTACTGATCGCCTAGATCCACAAAGGAGATTCCACTGTCCTGAATATCGCTCTTGAAGACACTGTATCTAAAGAGGGCAATCGGTTTTCTGGCGAAAAGGGCTTCTAAAAGCTGATTACCCCAGCCTTCATAAACGGTTGGATATACCACGATATCTGCGATACTATACGATTCGAAGAATGACTGCTGAATCGATGATGTCAGAGAAGAGATATCGATTACTTCAACACCCAACCTTGAAGCGAGACTATCCAGCTTATTTCTGTAATTCAAAGACTGTTTCTCCGTCAACCCGGTCAAGACAAGAACCGTCCTCCCGGTGAAAACCTTATTGCTGTACAACTTCTTTCCTGCAAAACCCTCTGCAATCTTTCTAAACTCGGCCGTGAGCCTTATTGCTGTCTCAACCGCCTTTCTCTCTGTTATCCTTGTCGCCTGCAGAAATACGATGTCTCCATCGTCTATCCCGGCTGCGCTTCTAAATTTCCGATTGTTCTCTTCCGACACCCAGCTCATACAGTGAAAGTCCATAACATTCGGCACGACCTTGGCCCGAATGCCTCTCCTTGCCAATAGGTCTGAAGCGGAGATCGAGTTTATTGCCAAGTTCCTCACGTTCTCAAGATCCGGCGGGAAGTTGTTATTCAGTAATTCCATGACACTTCCGTATGGGCTTCTGTAGTATGGGCGGTCCCACCAGAAATCGTGATTGTGGGAGATGAAGGACTTTCCGCTCTCCTCAGCAAAGTCGTGCAAAGCCAACCCCGAAGGTATTGACCACCCGAGAGACCAGATATTGTTTGGAATCACAAGATCGTATCCAGAAAGAGCGTATCTGAAACTGCCGAGAATCTGAGAGGTCCGTATTGAAAGCTCCTCATGAATCTCCCTTTCGGTAGCCGGTTCATAGCCGTAGAGCTTCAAATTCAGCTTCTCATTTGCCTCGTCGTTGTACTCGATCTCGGGAATAATTACATCTACTCCCGGGGCAGCATTCCCGGCGACAATATCCACCTCATGTCCCATTCCGGTCAGTACTTTCTTCCACTTCTCCATTTCCAGAGAGACGCCGTCCATCAAACCGGCCCTATAATGAATCAATCCTATTCTGATAGAAACACCCCATTTCTAAAAGCATATTTCGATACCAATATCCTACATTCCCACTCCAATGTCAATAGAATGGTAGCAAGCACGTATCGTTTTGTAACCGGTGACAAAGATGCTAGAATCCATTGAGTTTTTCCAGCTGAAACTGGTCAAAGTTTCTTGCAGGCATAGGAAGAGAGGTGATGTTTTGAAGAGTGGTGTGGTGCTATCCGGATGCGGAGCTGAAGACGGAACGGCAATCGGTGAAGCGATACTGACCTTTCTTGCTCTGGAAAGAGCGGGAGCAGAGATCATCTGTGTTTCCCTTGACAAGGATCAATACGAGGTATTCAATCATCACACGAGGAAGTCGGCAGAACTTGAGCAGAAGAGGAATCAGCTCATAGAATCGGCCAGAATTCTGAACCGCCCGGTGAAAAGTATAGAAACAATCAGTGAAGATGAGTTCGACCTGCTTGTCATTCCTGGTGGAAATGGTGTACTCAAGAATCTATCAACCTTCGTGGACGAAGAAGATCAGTTCAGAGTGAACAACGGGCTACAAAAACTCCTTGCCGGCTGTTTCATCAAGAAGAAGCCTCTGGGCGCGATCG
>NZ_AYTW01000059.1 GCF_002752635.1 Mesotoga sp. Brook.08.105.5.1 | reverse complement strand
CACCGCGCCATCTCTTGACCCTACTTGTTTCAAAGAAGAGCATCGAGAGGACGAGAAACAGGAGAGAGTTCTCGTCTTCTCGTGAGCGCAGCGAACTCTCGATAATGCTCTTTCCGATGCTTCTTATTGGTCTCGCAAGGCAGAAACTGGTCTGTGCGAACAGACAGGCTTCAAAATCGCCTCCTGCCGAAGGCAGCCTTGCGTCCCCGGATGCTTCTCCGGGCATTGCGACCTGGCGAAGCCAGCCTTGCGTCCGCCGATGTTCTTTCGGCGCCTTGCGTCTAATTTCAGTGACTGACTTTTCACCCGCCTTCTCGTGAGCGCAGCGAACGTCTCGACAGTGCTCTTTCTCGACGGTCTTATCAGTGAACGGGTTCATGATCTTGAACGGTCAACGGCGAACCATGTTTTAGAGCGATCAGCGGGTCCTTGCTCTTAAGCGTACAGCGGATCTTTGAGCGAGAAGACGCTTTGAGTTTGAGATGAAGCTTCGCTTCGAGAGAAACCCTATTCGAGACTACGAAGAACAGGGAGAAAAAGCAGATCCCGTGCAGGTGCATCACGGGATGACCAGGTAAGTGGATTTAAGGGAAGGTTCTACGGGGATGACAGTCTTTTCTTGCTTTTCGTCATTCTGACGAAGGTCCTGGTCAGAATCTCGATCCACGCGAAAAACGCGAACAGTTGCAAGTGCAATGTTGCAAGTTATAAGAGCAAATGCTAAGAAAAAGGTTCTCGGGTTTGATTTCAACGAAGACGTCTCTAAACAGCGTTCAGCGGGTTCTCCGCTTTTAAGCGTTCAGCGGCCTCTCTCTGGACCGTTGACGGACAACGTTGTCTTCGTCAGCGTTCAGCGGTTCCTAGCCCGCGAAGCGGAACTGGCCACCGAAGGTGACTAACTTTCAGATCGCTTCCTGCCGAAGGCAGCCTTGCGTCCGCCGATGCATTCCGGCGCCTTGCGTCTTACTCCGCTCTTTCCTACCCCAACCTGCTACCCCCGACCACGTTTCTGCCCTCTGATCCCTTCGGTCAGCTTTCCTTCCCGGCCAATCTTATGCCTTCTTTGGGGCTGTCGACAATATGCAGGTCCAGCTGGCTGAACGGTATCTCTATTCCGTTTTCATCGAATTTCGATTTTATGATCTTCGCGAGTTCTGTGCTTGAGGTGACGAAGTTAGGCCTCTCCACCCAGAACCTCACGACGAAGTCGATCGAAGACGCGCCATACCCGGTGAACTGGATCATGGGTTTGTGATTGTCGTCTACATATAGCTTTTCATAAGAGTTGACAGAATCCTCGAGTATCTTCATCACTTTGTTCAGATCGCTCGAATACGAAACGCCTACCGTGAGATCGTTTCTTCTTATATTTTCGGGCCAGAAGTGAATTATCGTTGCGGTCCAGACGTTTCTGCTCGGTATAGTTACGAGCTTGCCGTCCCAGGTTTTGATGAGTACGTGATTCAGTTTTATTTCCTGAATCCCGCCTGAGGTTCCGCCAATGTCCACGGCTTCCCCTTCGTAAACCAACTTGTTGATCATTATAAGAATTCCACAGATGAAATTGTCTAGAGGCTCTTTGACTGCGAGACCCACAATAATACCTGATACTCCGAGTCCGGCAAGCATAGGAGCCAGATTCTTGAAGAGAACCGAGATGATTATGAAGGCTGCCAGCGCATAGAACGCCAGATTGAAAAGCGTTCTCATGGTCTTACGATACTGAGTGGAGACAACGGTTGTCTTCTCCGCGAATTTTATGAATGTTTTGTAGAAGAGACCTGCCAGCCATTTTGCCAGCAGCAGGATTACAACGCTAATCCCTATTCTGATGGCCCACTCGATAATTGTACTGAGTACTTCATTCATGGTAATCCCTCCTATAGTCTCATGTAGTTATTCTTACATACGATCCTTCAAAAACCCAAATTCGATGAAAACGGAAACCTTTCTACCGCCTAAGCAGTTTAGAGAAAGCAGCCGAGGTTCTCAGAATCGGAGCGTTTTGCCTTTTGATTACATGGACTGTGAAAAGCCGATCCCTTTCGAGAAGGGGCAGACCCTAATGCAAATACCGCAATCGGTTCCATTCGTCCTCCAATAAGAGTAACAGAGCTCGTGACTAATTCTCCATTTCCTGGTTCCGTTGACGATCTCCTTTCCATTGACGGGTATTGCAGAAGCCGGGCACTTTGTCGAGCAAATACCGCAGCTGCCGCAGAAGCTCTCTAGGTCAACATTGATTGATTGGTCGCACTTCAAAGGCATATCCGTAGTTACCAGTCCGAGTTTTATTCTTGGGCCGAACCTGTCAGAGATGAGAAGGCCGTGTCTTCCGAAAACGCCAAGTCCTGAAGCTTCCGCCACCAGAGGGAGAATTGCGAGATAATTTCCGTCCATATGATTTCTGGCCGAGTATCCAAGACTTCGAATGAAATAGGAGATGCTTAGTCCGATCGTGGCTGCCTTCAGATACGTTCTGGAGCTCTCGACCATTGCGGTCATCGCCGGTGCGCTGTCAATCATATCCTTCTTTATTTCAACCGCGAATGCTATTCCAAAAGGAAGTAGATCGCTTATTTTCTTTCCGTAGTGTTCTCGATGCCTGCCTCTGTGGCTGTAATAAAACTCCGGTTTCATTTCTGCCACACCTACTAGATCTGCACCAAAATCGCGGGCGACCCTTTTGACTAGATCGGTGAAGCTTGACGAGTCGGATCGAAATTTGTTATTTGATGGCATACCTTCGCATAGAGGCCGAAGATCTTCTACAAGGGAGAAATTCGAACGGATTTCTGAAGCTTCAATCAGATCATAATAGAGGGAGCTTACGTCGCACAGATCCAGTTTGCTACGCAGTTCGTCATCAACCTCTTTCAGCTCGGGATGTCTAGAGTAGTAGTCACGGTACTCGGGAGATCCTGCTTCGTAGTTCATCCTGGCAAACATCGTGTCACGCTCATCGTATCTAGTCATTCTATTCACCACCGGCCTGCACTGATCATACAATTATACTAGCAGCGACTTTTGCATCCTATGCTGTCGACTGGATTTAAGACAGGCGCGACACAGTGACGGCTTCAAGCAATTTCGGCTCCCGATCACAGACTCTTTCCTTCATTTGTTTTGCTTTGCCCGATGCTAAACTTGTGAGGTATCCAGAGATTCAGTGACTCCAGAGGATCTATAACAGTGAGCAGTTTTTCAGCCTTCTAAACGGATTGCTCGGCCGTTCTGGCTTCATAGAAAAGCAGAACAGGACAGGTTTTCTCTGCCCGATCCTTTGTGGATCATCTTGGTGAGAAATCGCTTAGTCTCTTTCGAAAGAAGATTGAACATAATCACCAACTCATGGCCGATGAAGAGATCAAGAATCGGGCCTTTTGCTTTCAAGTGATTGACCGGGAAAAACAGTGAAAACTGCATGTATGTGGCGAAAATTAGGATGGTGATCAAATGAAGGATGGTAGGAAAAAATTCGACGCGATAGTTATCGGTTCCGGTCAGGGAGGCACTCCTCTGTCGCTTTCGCTTGCAGATGCAGGATGGAAGGTCGCACTTGTGGAAAGAAAGGCAGTTGGAGGTACATGCGTCAATGAAGGGTGTACTCCAACAAAGACTATGATAGCCAGCGCAAGAGTAGCGCATCTGGTAAAGCGCGCAGGAGATTTCGGAGTTCATGCCGGGGAGTTCTCGCTCGATCTGGAGAGAGTTATCCGGCGGAAAAAAGAAGTGGTTGAGAGTTTCAGGGAAGGAAGCAAGAAAAGGATTCTCGATTCTCCAAACCTATCATTGATAGAAGGCAGCGCGCGTTTTGTAAGGGAAAGACAGCTCGAAATAAGTCTTCTAAGTGGAAGTACGGAGTTCTTTGAAGCAGACATCATAGTGATAAACACCGGAACGAGACCTGCGAGACCTGAGATAAGAGGTCTGGATAATTCAGTGGCTTATGACTCGACTTCGATAATGGAGCTCGATGAGCTTCCGGAACACCTCATAATCGTTGGTGGCGGCTACGTTGGTCTCGAGTTCGGGCAGATGTTCCGACGTTTTGGAAGTGAAGTAACCATTATTCAAAGGGATAAACAGTTGCTCTCTCGCGAAGATGAGGATATCGCCGGCATGGTTTTGGAAATCATGAGGGACGAAGGTATCGAGGTCCTTCTAGATAGCGAACCGCTCCAGGCCAGAAGCGCCGGGGGCAACAGGATCAGCCTGAGAGTGCAATCTTCTGAGAAGGAAACGACGTTAGTCGGAAGCCATCTGCTGCTCGCGACCGGCAGGTTACCCAATACTCCCGACCTGGATCTGGAAAAGAGCGGGGTTAAGGTTGACGATAGGGGATTCATAAAGGTAAACAACAAACTGGAGACCACGTCGGAGGGAGTTTACGCGATAGGCGATGTTAAAGGCGGACCGGCCTTCACACATATTTCCTACGACGACTTCAGAGTATTGAAACAGAACCTCTTGAACGGAGGGAGCTCGTCGATAGAAGAGAGGGATGTCCCTTATGTAGTATTCATTGATCCTCAACTTGGAAGAATAGGCCTCACCGAGAAGGAAGCATCGAGTCGGGGGTACAGCTATCGCGTGGCAAAGCTGCCTTTTGATAGGGTGGCTCGGGCCATTGAAACGGACGAGACACGGGGAATGATGAAGGCGCTTGTCGACTCAGAGACAGACCGGATTATCGGTGCCGCCATTCTAGGAGTTGAGGGCGGAGAGATTGTATCTGCAATTCAGATTGCCATGATGGGCGGGCTTCCATTCACTTCGCTCAGAGACGGCGTCTTTGCACACCCAACGCTCGTGGAATCATTGAATAATCTCTTCATGACGCTGGATGGCTGACCGTATTTGCAAGAGTATATTAGAATGCTCGCGGAATCTCTTTCGGGGTTAGTCGATGGAGGTAACCCTTCGGGAAGAAAGGTGGTTGGATTTCGTGGCATTTGAAGTCAGTATTCCTTCGTGGGGTTCTAGTTGTAGCCTTGAATCTTTCTTGTTTTGAATAGATGAGAACAACCTGTGCCTCTCTGTGAATCAGCTGCTTTCAGGTTCTCCCTTTTTGGGGTTATCTGTCTGAGCCGAAATGGGAAAGAGTGAGAAACCGGATCTCAGATTCTGGGCTGGAGCTTTCAGTCGGAACATGGATATGTCAACAGAGACAACTGCGCATTGAAAACTTTCAGAGATAGTGTACAATTAAATGGAGTATAATTATCGGCAATACGAAT
Organism: Mesotoga sp. Brook.08.105.5.1; assembly: GCF_002752635.1. Classification (NCBI taxonomy): domain Bacteria; kingdom Thermotogati; phylum Thermotogota; class Thermotogae; order Kosmotogales; family Kosmotogaceae; genus Mesotoga; species Mesotoga sp. Brook.08.105.5.1. The sequence continues at coordinate 42,302 of NZ_AYTW01000059.1, read as the reverse complement.
TATGGAGGTTGGTTGTATGAAGAGAATAATGCTGATTGCACTGATACTAATGACGGCCATTGGCTTTGCACTGAAGGGACCGATTACGGTCGCATCGAAGATAGATACCGAAGGCGCACTGTTGGGACAGATGATAGTGATAGTCCTGCAGAAGAATGGCTTTGAAGTGAACGACAAGACTGAGTTCGGAACTACTAGTGTTATCAGAAAGGCGATCATTGCTGGAGAGATCGATATATATCCCGAGTACACCGGCAACGGAGGTTTCTTCTTCGATAACACTGATCCGGGTATATGGAAAAACGCGCAGCAGGGATTCGAGACAGTCAAGAGACTCGACTTTGAGAACAACGGCCTGGTGTGGCTGACCCCCGCCCCTGCCAACAATACATGGGCTCTGGCGATCAGGAAGGATCTTTCCGACAGTGAAGGAATAAAGACACTTGAAGACCTCGCGTCTTACCTGAATCGCGGCGGCTTCATTAAGCTGGCCGCTTCAGAGGAGTTTCTTACCAGACCGGACGCTATGCCGGCTTTTCAGGAGGCTTATGGCTTCGAGCTTTCAAATGAGCAGCTACTTGCCTTCTCTGGAGGAAATACCGCTCAGACCATAAGGGCCGCTTCCCAGAACATTGACGGTGTAAACCTCGCGATGGCATATGGTACTGACGGCGCCCTCTCCGCTCTCAAGTTGGTGGTCCTTGAAGACACCAAGGGAGTTCAGCCCGTTTATGAACCCGCTCCGATCGTTAGAAAGGAGATACATGAAGCCTATCCGGAAATCGAGGAGCTCCTCAAACCCGTTTTTGAGGCTCTTGATCTCGAGACGCTGCAGATGCTAAACGCTTCGATAGCGATAGAAGGTTTAGATGCGGGATACGTCGCCGAGCAGTTCCTCATATCGAAGTCTCTGATTGACTAGAGTTATGACGCTGATTTCCAGACGAAGAGACATGATGGCCATTCTAGGAATGGCCATCATGTTGTTGTCTCTCCTGGTCCCCGGATTCCTTTCAGTTAAGGAGACGAGAATCTCGGAGACATTTCCCGTAGCTTTAGGCAGCTTCTCAAATGTGGGCCTCTCTCTCCTGTTAGTGGCCTCATTTGCAGTCTTGTTTTTGTCCTACGCGGGATTCAGCTTTTTGATGGGCCTCGTGGGAGGGATTGCCCCCGTCTTCGGCTTCTTTCTGGCCGGAAGGCATGCCGCCTCTATAGCTTCAAAGGCAGGTCCCTTTGCAAGGGTCTCCCCTTCCACCGGTTTGTGGGTTCTTCTCCTGGCCGGCTACATTGTTGTATTCGCTGCCAGAAGAAGACTGAAGGACAGGAAGATCATCTCATCGCTTCTGGTCTTGGTTCCGATTGGCCTGTTCCTGTTGCTTTTAGGCTCGGGTCATCTGAAAGACCTTGCAATAATGAAGGAGTACGCAAACAGAAGCAACAGATTTCTTGAAGAGACTGTGAGGCATCTCGTAATTGCAGGAGGAGCAGTTCTCGCCGGAGTGCTCATAGGAGTGCCGCTTGGAATAGTTGCCAACAGGTCTCCAAAGATCGAAAGACCTGTATTCGCTGTTGTGAACTTCATACAGACGATCCCGAGTATAGCCCTTTTCGGCTTGCTAATAGCTCCGCTATCCTACCTTTCACGCAGTCTGCCATTTCTTAGGGAGATAGGAATAACGGGTGTCGGCTGGGCTCCGGCCATGATAGCTCTCGTCCTGTATTCGCTTCTCCCGATAGTCAGAAACACTTACTCAAGTCTGAAGGTTATTCCCACAGATACCGTGGAGGCTGCCAGGGCGATGGGAATGAGCAGAATTCAGGTTCTCGGAAAGGTCGAGATTCCGATTTCGCTGCCGGTTGTCCTTGCTGGCGTTAGAACAGCGGCCGTTCAGGCCGTGGGGAACACTACCATGGCGGCCCTGATCGGAGCAGGAGGCCTAGGGGTTTTCGTATTTCAGGGTCTCGGTCAAGCCGCAATGGATCTTGTCCTTCTAGGAGCGTTGCCTATAGTTGCTCTCGCTTTGATAGTCGATTCCCTAATGCAGCTGCTTATAGGAATACTGACTCCTAAGGGGTTAATCTCGGAGGGAGCCAATGATTAGATTTGAAGATGTTACAAAGAAATACGACGAGAATACGCTGGCCGTAGATTCGATTACCTTCGAGATCCCCTCGAACGAACTGACGGTTCTAATCGGGCCTTCGGGATGTGGTAAGACAACTACGCTCAAGATGATAAACAGGATAGTCAGACCGACAACGGGGAAGATCCTGATAGACGGCAACGACGTAACCGCCATGGATGTGAAGCAGCTCAGGAGAGGAATAGGTTACGTAATCCAGAACGTGGGGCTCTTTCCACATATGTCGGTGAAGGATAACATTGCCACCGTGCCGAGACTGCTGAAGTGGGAGAGATCGAAGATTGACGATCGGGTGCACGAACTGCTGCAGCTGGTTGGATTGGAGCCTAAGTCCTACGCGAACAAGCTTCCCAAAGAATTGTCGGGCGGCGAGGCCCAGAGAGTCGGCGTTGCGAGGGCGCTTGCAGCCGATCCCCCGATAATACTTATGGACGAGCCCTTCGGAGCGGTAGACCCATTAACTAGAGTGAGGCTCCAAGACGAGTTTGCCAGAATTCAGGAGGAACTCCACAAGACGATCGTCTTCGTAACCCACGATATAGATGAGGCGATAAGGCTTGCAGATAGAATCGCGGTCATGAAAGCGGGCAGAATCCTTCAATATGACACTCCCGAAGAGATCCTGGCGCATCCGAAGGAGAAATTCGTCCACGACTTCATGGGATCAGATAGAGCGCTGAAGAGGCTCTCGAGGATCCCGGTCGGGGAGTATATAGAGGAGAGCTTCGCGATAGACCTTTCAGGAAGCTGGGAACAGCTAGGCAAGATCGAAGAGGAATTCGTCTGGGCGCTTGACAAGGAAAAGAGACTTGTCGGCTGGGTAGATGTCTCCCATTCGAGCAGGGAGAAACCGGTAAGAGAAGCTCTGACTGAAATGAAGGAAGAAGAGATCTTGAGTCCGGACAGCACTGTTAAGGAGGCGCTTTCCAGAATGCTTGAAAGCGGAACCGCGGCGTTGCCGGTCGTCGAGAGAACGGGACGTTTTCTCGGCCAGATAAGCATGACCAGAATCCAGGAGTTGACCAGAAGTGACAGAGAAGAGAAGTAGAGTCTTATCCTGGGTCTTGTTGGGACTGTTCTTGCTGGCCTTCGTCCTTCTCATCTCTAATATGGCATGGTGGGAGAGCTTTCTGCGATGGTTCTTTCCCGGAGAGAAGCAGGTTCTTCATCCAAGAGGGACTTTGTTGGAGCTAGTGGCCGAACATCTCTGGATGGTCATCGTATCCAGCGGACTTGCTACGATTATCGGCATCTCGATAGGAGTGCTGGTTACACGCCCGATGGGCAGGCAGTACTTGCCTCTCGTTTCAAACCTGAGTTCCCTCGGCCAGACCTTCCCTCCCGTCGCTGTTCTCGCTCTCGCCGTACCGTTGCTGGGATTTGGATTCAAACCGACGGTCGCCGCTCTGCTGCTTTATGGACTGCTTCCCATCTTAAGAAACACAATAGTGGGAATTGAAAACATCCCCGCAGATGTGCGTGAAGCAGCATATGGAATGGGTATGTCTTCCTGGCAGGTGCTGTTTAGAATTGAGCTCCCGCTTGCGCTCAAAGTAATCATGTCGGGGATTCGGATTTCGGTCGTAATAAACATCGGAACGGCAACTGTGGGGGCAACCATTGGGGCCGGTGGCCTCGGGTCGCCCATTATCGCCGGACTTGTCGCAGAGAATCCCGCCTTTGTACTTGAAGGGGCCATTCCTGCGGCGCTTCTCGCATTTTCAGCCGATGCGCTGCTCGGTAATATCGAGAAAACGATTTCTACAGCGTAGGATTTGCCTCTTGAATCAGGTATCCTTTTCGGCGTGCAATTTCGGGCTTTCCGTAAAGAGTTCCTCGGAGTTATCCTGTTCATGCCCTTGCCTCTTGCCGACAAGAAGATCTCCCATTGCCCTCAGGTCGTTTCCCGAAGGATTCTGGAATACCCTCAAATCGAAGTGAGGGAGTGTAGCAAAGATGTGATCGAAAATGTCTGACTGCAGAGATTCGTAGTTAACCCATGATGTGTCTTTACTGAAGGCGTATATCTCCAGAGGCAGCCCGGTGTCGGTCGGCTGCAACTGCCTGACCATCATGATAAGATCTTTGTTTGTCCCGGGATGATTTCTGAGGTAGGCGGTCAGGTATGCCCTGAAAGTCCCAATGTTCGTCATCCTTCTGCCGTTGACCGGTTCGGTTACGTCTACCTCGTTCATTCTGTTGAACTCCTCGATCTCCTTCTTTCTGCTTTCGAGGTAAGGTCTCAGAATCTGGATCTTGTGCAGCCTGTCATACAGGTCGTCATCGAGAAAGCGGACGGAAGAGGTGTCTATGTAGACAGATCTCTTGATTCGCCTTCCGCCGGCCTGAAACATCCCCTTCCAGTTCTTGAACGATTCAGAGATTATCGCGTATGAAGGGATTGTAGTTATCGTCTTGTCCCAGTTCTGAATTCTTATCGTTGTAAGGGTAATGTCGATTACATCACCATCGGCCTGGTATCTTGGAACCTCTATCCAGTCCCCGATGCTCACAAGGTTGTTCTTAGAAATCTGGATGCTGGCGACGAGCCCGAGAAGTGAATCCCTGAATATGACGAGTAGGACGGCGGTCATCGCACCGATTCCGCTCAGGATACCCCACGTAGAAATTCCCGTCAGAACGGACACCGCAATGACGCCGGCTATGATATACACCATTAGTTTTACAACGGTCATGTAGCTCTTTATCGGCTTATCCTTAGAGGTTTCCAGAGACTGATAAGCGCTTGTGAAAACGTCCAGGAAGGCATCGATCACAACGGCGGCGATGAATATCAGATATGTGGCTACCAGCCGGTAGATTACGTCGCTTATCGCGGGGAATGCAGGAGCGAATAGCGCAATCACGATGGCCGGTATCATAAGGGCAATCTTATTGAGCAGTTTGTGTTTTACGAGAAGGTCGTCCCATTTGAATGCAGATTTTCTTACAATAAGCTCAATTGGCTTAATCAGGGCCTTTTCGAAGATGTATTTGGATAAGAAGGCCACGACTATCATGATTATTCCAACAACTATGTTGGCAAGTACCAAGTCAAAAGTCTCACTGAGTCCGAGAGCCGAAAACCACCCGGCAAAGATATTGACCACTAGATCGCCCCCTCAAAGATATGGTCACTAGATCGCCCGCTCAGACAATAATAACATCACTGACTCTATAACTGCCTCTTCACGTTGGGCTTCCAACATCAGACACTTATCGATTTGCCAATCCCCAAAGTCGAGAAGTGAATGGAATTATTCCGATCAAAACGTCAATCTGAATGGAGGCTTTCAGAGATCGCCACAATGTCGTAAAATAGTGTATTGGAGGTGAGTGAGTTGAAATGTCCCGAATGCTACTCTAGTGACAGTAGGGCGACGCCGCTGAAGAACCCCGAAGATTGCCTCTTGAACCACGTTCAATACGTTTGTTCCACCTGTGGAAGGGCGATCTGTATGGATGACGACGAGCGGGAAAGGCACGGCCCTCGAGCTTCTTTCAGTTCCTTCAATGACGCTATGCTTTACCTCCGGGCAGCCGAGGCGCTGTTCAACGGACCATGCGGGATCTATGAACTGACCGACGGAACGAAGGTCTTCTACAAGATCTTCGCAGACAAAGACGGGTTAATGAACTACCTAATAGAGAATCCCGAGAAAAGGTGCCCTCTGGGAGAAGCTCTTCACGAAACCGAGGAATTCAGACCTGCATCCAAAGGACAGATTCAGAGACTGGATGAAGAGAAAGTAGAGCAGTACTTGAAAGAGAAAGAAGAAGTAGATGGCTAGCTTCGAGATTGTCTTTCTTCTCGTTGTCTATGGAATCAGTCTCTTTGAACTAACGTTGCTGTCTCTAAACTACAGGAACGCCAGACTCTCGAGGGTATCCCTTCCCGACAACTTGCGCGACGTCTTCAACGATGACCTCATTGGAAAGTCCGTGGATTACACGAGGGCAAAGGGCTCTTTTGCCATCACCTCGTCGATTGTGAGTCTTGCAGCGTTGAGCATAGGCATCTTCTGGTTTTTCAGAGCCGTTGAATCCTTAGCGGTTAGAGCGGCGGAAGGGTTCGTGATTCAGGGGCTTTTGTTCTTCATCGTCATTGGAGCGACCGCCTTTATCATCACTTTGCCCTTCTCTATCTACTCGACGTTCGTTCTCGAGAAGAGATTCGGATTCAATCGGACGACACCGGGAACGTTCGTTGCGGACAAGCTGAAGGGAATAAGCCTGGTGGCTGTAATCGGTATCCCCGTAGTAACTCTGGTTCTACTAGCCATCGACTCGTTTGCTTACTGGTGGCTGTATTTGCTTATCGGAGTCATAGTCTTCGAGCTTCTGGCCCAGCTGATATTTCCAACAGTAATCCTGCCCATCTTCTACAAGCTCAAACCTCTCGATGATGAAGACCTTATGGGCAGGCTAAGGGCTATCGCCGAAAAGGCAGGCTTTGAAGTGAAGTCGATCCTGGTCATGGATGCTTCGAGAAAGACCGGCCACACGAACGCCTTCTTCACAGGGATAGGCCGCGCGAAAAGGATCGTTCTATTTGACAGCTTGCTAGAGAAGCACACTTCAGAAGAGATACAGGCGATCTTCGCACACGAAGCAGGCCATTTTAAACGCAAACACATCCTGAAGGGGATGCTAGTTTCAAATGCTGCTGCAGCCTTTGCGGTGGTCTTGCTCTGGCTGATCGTCGAGAGCCCTCTGGCTTCTGGTATTTTCGGAATTGAGAAGAAGTTCACCACTCTTCTGTACGCAGGTGTTTTCCTCTCATCGGTCTTCACGATGCTCGACTGGATAGACTCGTTAATAAGCAGAAGATGGGAGTTCGAAGCCGACAGGTATGCAGCCGAGATGCTGGGCACATCGCTGCCCATGATAAGCGCGCTGAAGAACCTGTCCGCGTCCAACCTGTCAAACCTGAGTCCACATCCGCTATATGCGGCCCTCAATTATTCCCACCCGCCGCCATGGGAGCGAATTGAAAAACTGAACAGCATAGTCTCTAATATAAATGAGAGAGAGTAGGGGGTGAGAGCTTGAAACTCAAGTTCATTAACAGCATTACACCTGTGAACAGGCTTGAATGGATTGAAGAGTACCTCGAACTTCCGTTCGAACTGTTCTGCAAGCATGATGAATTAACGGGTTTCATTACGAGCGGAAACAAGATCAGAAAGCTCGAGTATCTTCTGAAAGATGCTCTGGAAAAGAAGGCAGATACGGTATTCACCTGCGGGGGCATTCAGTCTAATCACTGCAGGGCAACGGCCCTTGCCGCTAGATCGCTCGGAATGCAGCCTGTTCTCTTCCTCAGGGGAAGGCCGATGGAGATCCCCCAGGGGAATGTTCTTCTTGACACAATGGTGGGCAGCGATATCCATTATGTGACAAAAGAAGAGTATTCGAAGATAGACGAGATCTTCGCCACGAAGAAGGAAGAATACGAGAAGAAGGGCAGCAAAGTCTACCTGATCCCCGAGGGCGGCTCAAACGCGCTTGGCGCCAGGGGATATGTGGATGCTGTTAAAGAGCTTTCAGGACAGATCAATCTCGACGGTGTCGAAGCCATCTTCACAGCGGTTGGTAGCGCGGGCACCTATGCGGGCCTCGTGGCCGGTCTAAAATCGCTCGGATATAACACCAGAGTGATCGGCATAAACGTCACGAAAGATCCCTCGTCCTTATTTGTGGAAAAGACGAAACAACTAATAGAAGGCCTGAAAGAGTACGGGATAGCCGTCTCACTTGAAGGCAGTGAAATCGAAATAGTCGATGACTTCTCTGGACCGGCGTACGCCGTGCCTTCGGAAGAGGATATGGATCTCATAAAGAAACTTGCGAAGGAGAGAGCATTCTTCCTTGATCCCGTCTATACGGCAAAAGCCTTCAGAGGCATGCTCGAAATCTCTAGAGGGAGATTTGCCGGAAAGAGAGTTCTCTTTATCCATACAGGCGGATTGTTCAAGCTGTTCGACAATCCGGCAGCTTATGTGAAGTAAAGCCTTGCGTCGCAGGGCTTCATGCTTTCTTTAGATCTTCAAGCCTTTCAAGAAACTTATCTATATTGTCTTTGAACCTTCTGATCCTGACTTCGGCAGATTTAAGATATTCAAGGCCCGCTTCGGTTATTTTATAATTCTTCCGGGCTGGACCTGTGTCTTCAGTATCCCATTCAGAGGTTATAAGACCCGTTTCCTCGAGACTCCCGAGCACCCGGTACAGACTGCCCATCTGACCGACACCAAAGATAGGGATCTCGAAGTCGTTGATTCTAGAAGACAGTTCATACCCGTGGCCCGGTTTCTCAGCGATGAGGAGAAGCAGATACAACTCGATCCATGATCTGCCCATCCCCATTCGTCTTCCTCTCATACTTCTCATATATGCTCCGTCGTCTTTTTTCTAGTGATTGTGAAACTTTCCATGGTCTTCGGGCTCGTATTCAACGCTGGAAAGTTCGCCTTCAATGTAGGTTCTTACTAGCGCTTCGACGGTCCCGCTGGCCCCGGTAATGGCATGTACGCCCAGCGTCTCGAAGAACTGTCTTGCCCGGCCGCCCATGCCTCTTGTTATTATCACATCGGCGCCTTTACTCTTCACGTAGCCTGGAATCTCGCCTGGCTCGTGCTGTTCAAAAGGGTTCGCTTCGATTTCGTGAGAGACAATCTCGTTGTTCTCCACAGTTACGAATGCGAAGAACGGAGAGTGACCGAAATGCTCTGAAATCTTGGATTTGAGACCGTTATTATCAATAGTGGGAATTGCGATCTTCACAAAAACTACCTCCTTACCTATATTCATCTAACATATATTATAGCATTTGAACAAGACTGAGTTATGATAGCATCTGCGATCTGAGTTGCTCTTCCTCAAGGGGAGATCAGTTTCACGGCTTTGCCGGAAAGAAATGACTAAAATGCCTCCTGTTTTGAGACTGTCCATCCGTTTCTGGTGAAGCAATAGTTCTTGAGGGAGGCATGAAACGACGGCCGTCTGAATGAGCAATTGTGAGAGAATCATCATATAGGAGGTGCGCCATGAAAAAGACTTTTGCTTTACTGATAATTGCGGCACTGTGTGTTGCGGCGCTTGCGAATGGTCTGCTGGTTATTACTTTGAAGGATGGTTCAATCTACGAATTCTATCTCGATGAGATCGAGAGTCTGGTATATGTTGCGGACGATGAGTTTCCCTTGGAATCCAAGTACATGAGCCTTGACAAAGTTGTTTTCGTTCCCGGTGAAGAGATCACTCTGTACTTCTACGGAACAGAAGGCCTCGAAACGTACGCCTGGATCGGAATCGTTCCCTCTGATATTCCACATGGAAGCGAGTCCGAAAACGACCTGCACGACATTCAGTATGCTTACGTCGGCGGCATGACAGACGGTTTGATAGTATTTACCGCTCCATGGGATGCCGGATTCTACGACTTCAGATTGAATGACTCGGACAGCGGTGGTGTAGAGATCGACTTCCTCACGTTCGAGGTCAGGGAGTAGCCCGCAGAGCAACTTTTCATTGTTTGAAAGCTGCTCGGGGCGTCGTTCTGCTCTTGAAAGGTAATCCCAACTGTGATAGAATCTTCGAGTACGGGGCGTAGCGCAGTTGGAAGCGTGTCTGCATGGGGCGCAGAAGGTCGCTGGTTCAAGTCCAGTCGCCCCGACCAAGAACCCTCGATTCGTTCGGGGGTTTTTTTATATTAGAACGGGTTATACTTTAAATGTCCTTCTCAAGAAGACTCCTGGTTCATGCGTTCTTCCAGGAAGCCATTAGAACCAAAGATTCACTGTCAAGAAATCGAAGCTCCAAACAGGCGACAACAACAGGCAGGTCGCCTGTCACTATATATAAAGGGGGTAGTTATGGATTCAATTAAGGCGGTAATCAAGAATGTAACGGAATACGAATACTTCAAGACGGTCGACGAGCTGAACGAGTCGAGCAGGAAACTCGCGGAGCAATACCCCGATCTTGCCAGCTTCTACAAGATAGGTGAATCGATGGCCGGAGATCCGATCTATTGTTTGAAGATCGGCAATGGTTCCAGGGCGATACTGATGTATGGTTTTCCGCATCCAAATGAACCGATAGGAAGCATGATGCTCGACTACCTTTCTCAGCAGCTGGTCGAAAATGAAGCCTTCAGAAATACCTTTAAGGACGTGAGCTGGTACATAGTGAAGGTAGCCGACAACGACGGGGCGAAGTTGAACGAGGGCTGGTTCAAAGGACCATACACGCCCTTGAACTATGCGCTGAACTTCTACAGACCGGCGAGTTTTCAGCAGGTAGAATGGACCTTCCCCATAAAGTACAAGACTCTCGACAACAACGATCCGATTCCCGAGACGAGAGCTCTGATGAACATAATCGAAGAGGTCAAGCCGATCTTCATATATAGCCTCCACAATGCCGGTTTTGGGGGAGTCTACAACTACATATCCGACGATGCTCCGATCCTTTATCCGATATTCGAGAAGGCCTACGAAGACCAGAATATCCCGGCAGCGCTTGGCGAGCCGGAGATGCCGTATGCAGTCAAGTTCGCCGAAGCAGTTTTCAAGATGCCGACGATGAGAGACACCTACGATTACTACGCAGCCAATACAGACAGGGATCCGGCAGAAATAATCGGGAAGGCGGGAACCTGCAGCTACGAGTACGGAAAGCAGTTCAACGAGAAGGTATTTGAGCTGGTATGTGAAGTTCCGTATTATTACAATCCCAAAATTGAAGATCTTTCCGAGACGGAGTTCATCAGGAGGGATCTTGTGCTTGCCAATATCGAAGACACAAAGCTGGAGGACCAGAAGATAAGGGAAATCTACTTCCCGTTGAAGGACAGGCTCGTGGTCGATACTCCTCTGCGGACCGCTCTCGACGACTTCCTCGAATCCTCCGAAAGACACCTCCCTGTACAGGAGAACTGGGCAAAGACCGCCAAGGAATTGGAAAAGAAGGCGACTGTGGCCGAAGCCTTCGACAACCAGCAGGTCTCCAAGACCTACAAGATGCTTTTGTGGGGAATGCTCAGAAGGATCATGCTTCTCAACTACGAGAAGACGAACGACGGTGAGTTCAAAGCTGCCGCAGAGAAAGCATATCGGCACATGAAGGACATGAGTGACAAACTGGAAAAGGAACTCGAGTACACGATTATCCCCATAAAGAAACTCGTCCAAATACAGCTGATGAGCGGACTATATGCTGCTCTTTATGCTCTCGATAGAAGCTAGTAGTATCAAGATATTCCTCGGCAGGGCTTAGAGAAAACGATGGAATACGGCTTCGGCATCCAGTTCATACGAGGCGAAAATAGGGACTGACTAGTTCCTCTCTTCTGTCCCATTTTTCGCCAATTTCGGCTAAGCTTGACTTGCCGGAGTTGTAAATGCCTGGCAATCGCTAGACACGAATAAGACCACATCTAAGCGGAGGTTCAGAAGATGGACAATCTCAGAATGCACGGCGATCCTCCATACAGAGTTGTAGTCGCTCATGGAGGACCTGGAGCGGCCGGAGGAGTCGCGCCCCTTGCGCGAGAGCTGGGAAAGAGATGGGGAGTTCTGGAGCCCTATCAGACAAAGAAGACGGTATCCGGACAAATAGAGGAGTTAAGGGAGATTGTCGAGAATTATTGCATTTCCCCGGTTATTCTTCTGGGACATTCTTGGGGAGCGTGGCTCGTCTTCCTGTTTGCGGCAGAGCATGGCGATCTTGTGGATAGGATAATACTCATAAGCAGCGGTCCTTTCGAGCAGCATTACGCTTCCGGTATTTTGAATACTCGCCTGAACCGTCTTGACGCAAAAGAAAAGGCTCGAGCGGAAAAACTCATGAGCCTCCTGAACAATGCAGAACTGAAAGATAGAGAACTGCTATCTGAGTTCAGAGAACTTCTGGCCAAGACAGACCACTTCGATCTTCTCGAAGATGCCGAAAGAGTCGAAGTCAATGTTGATGCAGAGATATACAAGAGCGTATGGACAGAGGCCTCAGAGATGAGAAGCAGCGGAGAGCTTCTCGAGAATGGCAAGAAGATTCGTTGTCCCGTTCTCGCAGTCCATGGCGATTACGATCCCCATCCGGCAGAGGGTGTCGAGATCCCGCTTTCAAGGGTACTTGAGAATTTCAAGTTCAGGCTTCTGGAAAGATGCGGCCACATGCCCTGGATGGAAAAACATGTCAGAGAAGAGTTCTACAGGATTGTAGAAGAAGAACTTGAGAAAAGATAATCTCTCTCGACATCCGAATATGCAGAGGCTGGAAATGACAAAAAACGCTGATTGGTTCAGCAAGATCTCGAAGAAAAGGAACCACGACACAAAACGAGCTTAGGGAGCGCAAGGTTCATGAACTGCTTGATGTAATCATTCTGAATCCAAGCGCAAACGGAATTCAACAATCCTCTTCGCCAAAGCATTAACAGGAGTCTGACCCTATTCAATGAAGGCAGTGTAGCTGCTGTAGTATAGACTTAAGTTGTGGAATGGTAAGCTTAACAGCAGATCAACGGCAGATACTTCGAGGTGGTTTATGAAGAATCTGAACTGGCCTTACGGAGGTCTATCTAATTGTCTCCAACCAATAACAAGCGGGCATCTAGTAGTGGTTGGAGGACTCCATATGAGCGGAAAGACAACGTTTCTGCTAAACCTGGCATATAAATTCGCACTTGAAGGTGGGCGGGTTGCCTTTTTATCATGTAGCGAGCCTTCCAAAAACCTTCAGACAAGACTTTTGCGAAGAGTTTTCGAATCACAGCTAAAGCTGGAAGATACGAAAGATCTGCCCACAGATGAATTAGATGAATTGAATCGCAGTTTGTATGAACTGAAGCAGCTCACATTAGATATTGCAGATTTGAAGGAACGTAGCATAGAAAGAACGATAGAAGTTGCTGCCGAACTCCATCACTCTAGAGGGATCGAAATCTTCTTCATCGACGACCTTTACCTCCTGTCAGGAAAGAGGAAAGCTTGTGGCCTTCTAAAGCAAGTTGGAATGACCCTGGGCATTGTATTCATCGTTGCGACCAAGCTGAAACACTCAGCGTACAGAAATGCTGGAAAGATGCCAAGAATAGAGGATTTTGAAGGAAACGGTTCATACTTGGCAGAAGCCGATACCATTATGTTGCTTCATTGTCCATCTGAACATCGATCAAGTTCAAATGGAATAGACAAGGTTGAAATCACCTTATCCAGAGCCGGTGGCGTCGACGTAGATTTCTCGGATGTTCTTCAATTTGACTGGAGCAAGGCTGTTGTAAGTGACTAGCCCTGAGAGTCAAGAAGCCGCGTGCATTGGACAAGCGATGGGTTGGAGTTGCGAGCATCAAGTTTTGCCTTTTTTGAAGCGAAGATGATTTCTGTTTACACATATGATTTATGGTGCATGGAAGTTCTTTTACTTAATGGTTACAACTCACTGGACGGGAGTACACTAAGTTCCATAGAAGAAAGAGAGGTGAAAATGGTTGAAACGAAAGGTAGACGAACGGTTGTTAAAAGCAAAAGAAGTCTTGAAAGAAGAGTCTGCCCCAAGTCATGCCACGCCGTATTTTGCCGATGATTCAATAATCAAGCCAGCTCATGCATTGATCTTGAATTTACCAGAGTGTGCACCTTCGGGGTTTGCTTCCCAAATATCTAAAGTTATTATTTCTAGGTTCTTCACATTGTTTCATTTGCTTACAAAATGATACAATCTCTCTAGGCAAATGAGCTTAATCTGTTTTCTGCAATGTATGAACATATGGAGATACAGAGTTAACATTAGCAATTCGAGATTTCCTGAGAAGTGCATCTCAAGTGTTGAATTTCAAGATGCCAATCAGTTCTGCCAACCAGAATGGACGGATCTTGGATCGATTTGAAAGAAAGACTCTTCGATGAGTTGAGTCAGCGTTTTGCGTGTATCATTTAGTTTATTCTGTTTAGACCGGTAGTATGAGATAGGCTTCTGGAGGGATCCCATGGAAAACAATGACGCTGTTTCCGTTAAGATCGACAAGTGGAAGAAAGCTTTGCTAGATCTCACAATGAGAAACAGATTAATCAACTTCAGGACCAGCAAGACGAGCAATTTGATGCTCATAAACCCTTCAAGCAGCGAGATCTTCAATAAGATCGTTCTCCAAGAAAAACAGATGAGCTTCATTCCCATTCCTCCAGAAGATGATGAAGAGCAAGAGAATAAAATCACTATTTCCCTTAAAGCAAACCAGATACAGGCTGACCGTGAAGAAAAGGAAATGAACCTTGTTCTCAATAGACTAAAACTCAAGTCGAGGACTTCTTACGAGGAAATGGGAATCAATACCCTTTTTATGGCTTTTGGTTTCCTCAAGTGGAAAGAAGTAGATTATAACAAGAGCTTTGTGATTTCACCTTTACTCCTTGTTCCAGTTTCCATTAGCCGCGAGACAATTGCCTCACCCTATTCCGTAAGGATCATCGATGATGACATTGTACTTAATCCAACACTTTCTGAAAAGCTGCAAGAATTTGGCCTTGACCTGGAGTCTACTTATGATCAGGAAATGTCGCTTGAGGAGTCGACCCTAAGAAATCTATTTGTAAAAGTCAGAAAGCTAATTGAACCGATCGAGGGCTGGTCGGTTATTGAAGACGTTGCTTTAGGGGTCTTCTCTTTTGCCAAGCTTGCCATGTACAAAGACCTTGAGAACTATGAAGACATGATATTCGAAAACTCTGTGTTGAGAACAATTGCAGAAGGGAAGCCGTTGATTGCACCAGATAATGAACACGACGAGCTTCCAGATTTGGATGTAGAAAACGATCCTCTCAACTGCTATCAGATACTAGATGCCGACTCGAGTCAGCAAGAGGCTATCCTTGCCGTGAAAAGCGGTCAAGACCTCGTGATACAGGGACCTCCCGGGACTGGAAAGAGTCAGACGATAGCGAATATTATTGCGGAGTCCCTGAGCCAGGGTAAAAGAGTCCTCTTCGTAAGCGAGAAAATGGCAGCACTCGAAGTTGTAAAGCGCCGTCTGGATGATTGTGAATTGGGAGATTTTTGCCTGGAGCTTCACAGTAAGAAAACAGGGAAGAGAGTGGTCCTGGACGAGCTGGAACGAGTGCTAAATGAAGCTAACAACCATGCTGTAGATACGAAAAGCCTGGAGCGTGAACTCTCTAGACTCAAGGAGATAAGAGAAAGACTCAACAGCTATGTTAGAAGACTGCACGAAAAGAGAACTTCTCTTGAGATTTCAGCATTTGAGCTTCACGGCAATCTGGCAGCTTTGCATGACGTAGATCTTGTGAGTTTTGATGTAGCACAACTACAAGATCTCACGCATGATCAACTGGACAAGATTATCAACAATCTTGACAACTTGAAGCGCCACGCCGAAATTTATCGCAACCATAAGAAGGATGTCCTTAACAAAGTCAAGGCAGTTGCTCCTGATGCCGTTTTCGTAATGCGCATTCGTCAATCGCTGACGAAGATAAGAGACACTATAGGAAAACTAAGGAAGATAGGCGAGGAAACATCCCTTGAGTGGAGATCGTCTATCAGTAAGGAACTCGAATATGCAAATTCTAGGATTTCAACGATTCTTGACTTGTTTGAGTCCGGAAGTTCGGCCGAAGAAAAGGCCTTGAAGTTGGCAGAGGAGGTTCTTTCTCATGTTTCAACAATTAAGAGAGAACTTCCATCTAGTTATGGAGATTCTTTCATTAACTTAAAGAGCGCGATAGATGAGGTCAAGGTTTCTCACAGTGAAGTCACCCGTCAGTTTGATGCTCTTCGCTCACTTTTGGGAATCTCTAATGCTCTCAAATCTGTCAAGTTATTTGAGGAGACCGTCTCGCTTCTGACGAGATATCGACCGGCCATTCTTCAGTTGAATCACAATGAGCTTCAAAGAAAGTTTTCGAGCTCATACAACAGCTTTTTTGGTAGGTTGTTTGGAGGTTATAAGAAGAATGTCCGCATCCTTTCTTCGCTTAAATATGATGGAGTTTTAAATTACGAGAGAATCGTAGAAGATTTGGAGAAGTCGGAAAGAGTTCTCTCCCAATGTGGACTAATGACAAAAGCCTGCAACGAGAAAGAGTTGATAAGTCTTCTTGAAAGCTCAAAAGGGATAATCGAGAGCTTCAACGAGAGTTATGATAACTTGGAGAAAGCTTTGAGAAGTAGTGAATCAGACCTAATAGAGCTGATTGAATACTTCTCATTCTTTTCTATATTGCCGAAAGGAAACCAAAACCAGCAGGCAATATCAGGCAGGAGTGACTGGGTGAAGCGTGCAATCACGGCAACAAATTCATTTTTCAAGGATCTAGAGGAAGTATCCGATATGGTTATCACGGAACCATTTTCTGACGGCAAGTCTCTTTCGGACTTTGAAGGCTTTGAAGATTTTGTCCAAAGACTACAAGAGTCGCTTCCAAAACTTGATGACTGGCTTTCAATGAAGAAGAGTATCATTTTTCTTGAGAAGGCTGGACTGGAAGACTTTCTCGAAAGAGCGAGGGAAAGTGAAGTTGAATCCGATGTGCTTGACAAAGTCTTCCTAAAGGGTTTTTATAGCAACCTCTTGTCGGAGCTCTACGCAAAGGATGAGGTTCTAAACTCATTCTCCACAAGTGACCACAACCTTCTTGTTAAGGAGTTCCGGTTACTTGATTCAAAACAACAGCTGTATGCCAGAAAGAGACTGGCTTCTTTCCTCGCCCAGAGGATTCCGGTTTCCAATCTTGTGAATTCTGGAAGTGCCGAGACATCTATTCTGAGAAGAGAGATAGCCAAGAAGAGACGAAATAAATCAATCAGAAGACTATTTTCGGAAACGCCAAACCTCCTTCAAGTTCTGAAACCATGCATGATGATGAGCCCTCTTTCAGTTAGCGTATTCACCGATCCGGAAAAGTTCAAATTCGATGTCGCCATTTTTGACGAGGCCTCCCAGGTATTTCCGGAAGACTCAGTGGGAGCAATCATGAGGGCAAAGCAGGTAGTAGTTGTTGGAGATAACAAACAGCTTCCTCCCACAAGCTTCTTCAGAATCTCTGAACCCGATGAAGCCGAAATGACAGATGAAGAGAACGATCTGGAGAGTCTCGAAAGCATTCTCGACGAATGTAGCGCGGCTGGTCTTCCAGAAAAGAAACTTCTCTGGCATTACCGAAGCCGTCACGAATCATTGATAGCCTTCTCAAACTATCACTTTTACATGAATAGACTCAGCACTTTCCCCAGCAGCAGTTTTAATGGGCTTGATTCCGGAATATGCTTTGAATATGTTTCGAATGGAGTTTATGACAGAGCAAAGAGCAGAAAGAACATTGAAGAAGCTCGCAGAGTTGCCGAGATGGTTATGAGCCATGCAAGGACAAAGGCAGGTGTTTCATTAGGAGTAGTCGCCTTCAGTGAAGCTCAGCAGACAGCGATTCTTGATCGAATTGAAGAGCTTCGTTCCCAGGATCAGTCTGTCGAGGATTTCTTCGGCGAGGATAAAGTTGAACCTTTCTTCGTGAAGAATCTTGAGAATGTTCAGGGTGATGAGAGAGATGAGATGATCTTCAGCATTGGATATGGTAGAGATGCTTCGGGAAAGCTGACCATGAACTTTGGTCCTCTAAACAAAAATGGAGGAGAAAGACGACTCAACGTTGCGATAACGAGAGCCAAGAGGAAAGTCACTGTTGTAAGTTCGATAAGAGGAGCAGACATCTCTGCTGAAATACAGACCCCAGGAGTAAGAGCCCTAAGAGAATATTTGAACTATGCTGAAGAGGGAGGAAGCAGGGAATTCCTTTTGAGAGAGACCGAAAACACTGGCGGCGAATTTGAATCGCCCTTTGAAGAGGAGGTATATGAAGAACTCACAGCACGCGGGTTCAATGTGCACAAACAGGTGGGATGCTCCGGCTACAGGATAGACCTGGCAATTGTTGACAATGAACATCCTGGAAGGTATGTCGCAGGAATTGAATGCGACGGAGCCATGTATCACTCCGCGAGAACTGCAAGAGATAGAGACAGGCTACGCCAACAAGTCCTTGAGAATCTGGGTTGGAAGATCATCAGAATCTGGTCAAGAGATTGGATCTTCGACAGAAGTTCGGAAATCAAGAGAGTCATTGCAGAGATAGGAGCTGCTGGCTCCGTTTCAGAAAATACCGAAGCACTTAACATCAATGATGAGCTGATAGTCGAAAATCCTTTACCATCAATAAAAAGAGAAGAGACGACCCTTCCATTGTATGAAAGATTCTCACCTCATGACCTAACCAAATTAGTCTCATTGCAGAAAGTTATTCAATTGTATAGCCTTATTGGGGCGATAATTGAAAAAGAGGCCCCGGTTCATTTGGATGAGGTAGTGTCGAGGATTATCATGCTTTTCGATACTCGCCCTGATTTACTCCAGGTAAACTGGGATATGTATACAAAATCCGGGAATGTCTCCCGTAAGAGTTTACGGGAGTATGTTATGGCACAATTCCCAAGGGATTCATATGTTCTGCAGGGAGATTTTTTGCTCAAGCGCAACGAAAGGATACTTCCAAGACGATCGGCCAGCAGAGATGATATGAGAAAACCCGAACACATCCCGCCTGTGGAGATTCAAGAGGCCATAAAACTCTGTCTTAAAAACGCGTTCACAATGGATAGAGAGGACTTGAAGACAGATGTGGCAAGACTATTCGGTTACAAGAGGACGGGAACGAACATCTCGAATGTCATAGACAATGAAGTCAGCTTGCTTATTCGCAACCATGAGATTCAGATTCAAGATGGGAAAGTGAGTATTAGAAAACAATAGTGAAACGTACTACAAGTCTTGCTCCATCGATCAACAATGTTTTCTCCCATTTTTGGGATATTGTATTGAGGGGGACATGCTGAAATCTTTATCGTTTCAGGCATTCCCGTAATGCATCATAATTAAATCTACTCAAGAGAGATCACTCTCTCCAAAGGATGGCAAAGTGATATAATTTCATTGCATGGGGGTGTCCCCGTGGGCGGAGCAGGCAAAGGGCTCCGCTTAACCTTTCTTTTCTATCCTTAGGAATATCCTCACAGAATTATCTTCGATTTCTCGTTTAGTGTGAAAATGGAGTCTGACCCTATTTAACACAATTATCGCATCTATAGATGGTGTTCTTACATTGGTCACCGGGTCCTCAGTCTGAAATATCGAGCTTCTGATTGGTGTCGAAATTAACTCGGTGTGCATAGGTCTCTCATACAAGACATCTAGTAGAATATATGCGTTCTACTGACTGGGATTGATCGAGTCATAATAGAACTTATAATGCCTCACGGGAAAGACAGTCTTTCGTATATCCTCTTCATAGCGAAAGAACTTACCGGTCGAAATGACTTTGTCCAAAGCAGTGCTGAAGTCTGCTTCAGGCTCAACAATGATATCTATATCAATGGATAAACGCTGAATTCTATCCAAGAGCAGGATTAGGGAAGTTCCTCCTTTGAACGTTAGATCCACACCGTTGATTATCAGCAACTCCAGAAGCTGAAGACCCTTAATCGTCTTTTCTAGCAGTATCTGGTCACAACCCAGCTTAACTCGTTTAGCCTCAAGATACTCCCTGGTCAAACAACTATCGGAGATCATCCAATACTTCCCTGTAACCTGTCAGCTTCTTTGAGGTAAGGTAGTCAGCCATTTCCTGTCTTTTACCTCTCCTCGTGGCATATCTTATGATGGTATTTACGTTCAGAGCGTATGTATTGAAGGCATTTCTGAAAACTCTGTCCATTTCGGCACCACCAAAAGGCTCAAGAACGGGCCCCCCTGAGAATAAATCCACAAGCATTTTTTCGAGCCTCGGTACGATGACTCCATCACTCTCCCTTACCGGTGCTTCAGTGATGAGTCTTCCGACAACTATTGCGGGAGACTGACCTGAAACATACAGATCGACGTCTTCAGCAGAGGGATTTAGAAGTAGCAGAGTTCCGGTAAGAGAGGAGTTCTTCTCCAACGATTCCTGAAGCACTTCAAAGACGGCCCTTTCAGTTTCTCTTTCCGATTCAACAACTATGGTCTGCATAAAGGCTATATGAAGTGCGAACTCGTTCAACCAGAAAGGCCTCCATACACATATTCTCGTTAGCGGCAGCCGTTTCCTTAGCTCGAGATATACTTTTCTAAGAGTTTGGTCTATCTCTGGAGTATAATCGTACAGCTTTTTGAGAGTGTACAGACTACGCCCAATGTGGGTTATGATTCCGCACCTTTTCAGAGCATTCAGTCTGGTACGGATAGTAACCGGGCTTATCTCTTCTCCGGGAAGAGTAAGAAATGGCTTGAGCTCCTCAGTAGTGAAGGAGTCCCTATCTTTAAGCTCTGAACTTATTCTCTTACCACTACGCTTTGAGGACCAGGTCTCGTCTTTCAAATCGATCAACTCACTTTTAGAACAATTGGCAATTTATAAACACATTGCCGTTTGTTCTAATTAAAGCAGATATTCTTTCCTTTCCAAGCAGGAAAGACTAAGAGTACTTTTTAGAATGTGCTACCGTGTCAATCCGAATCTCTGGCTTCACCAGGTAATTCATCACAAGAGAATTCTGTTCAATATCAATCATTGGCAGCCCTGCAAAATAACCTGGTTCGCCCCTTAAGCTTTTTGTAATCTTGCAGGTTCAATAATCTCTTTTTCATCTAACGACTAACATTATTAGCCCTCATCCACAAGTATTATCCAATGAGGGCTTTGTAGTTTAGTTCGTTATACTTATTGTCGGATCACATTACATGACGCCGATTTTGTTGAACTCCAAATTGCGGAGTATACTTATCTTATTTTATTTAACGAGTTGTGTTATGCTTCCACAAAGCTTTTCCCGAGTTAATAATTTGGTAATTGATTCTCGTCGGATCGATCGTATACCATTATCCGCTGAATTCACTTTCTAATAACACTTCTAGACCTATTTAGAATCATTCTTGTACAGTTTACATAGATTCGACTAGCAATTGGTCATGTGATTGAAAGCGAAATTGACAGCAGTTTTCTTCTGTGAGCTTTTGCCGAAGGGTATCTCGCCGGTATTTTCCATGATAGATCTTTCTTAGAAGATACCGGCATGTTCTTTCTTCGAAAAACTACGAGGCTTTCTCGAATAAACTCTGAACAAATCTCCGAAACGCAATGTTTACGGCTATTGTAAGAGCTGACCATTTAGTTGATTCCACCTCCTAAAAACCTGTATAATATCTTTGTAATAGAAGCGGTTGCGTGAGAACCATAGTGGTATGGAAACACACTTTCATACCCCCTTTAAGCTCGCTTTTTCACCGTTGCGTGAGAACCATAGTGGTATGGAAACTCTTCAACTTCTCTTCAACCTGACTCTGAATCGCTTGTTGCGTGAGAACCATAGTGGTATGGAAACTGCCACTTATTTCCTAAAACCGCTTTCCACTCGTCTGTTGCGTGAGAACCATAGTGGTATGGAAACTCTTCAACTTCTCTTCAACCTGACTCTGAATCGCTTTGGGTTGCGTGAGAACCATAGTGGTATGGAAACAGCCGACCAAAGGGTTGGAATAAAACTGGCATAGGGTTGCGTGAGAACCATAGTGGTATGGAAACGGGAGTTCTTCTGGCGCATCAATGTCGTCACCAGTGTGTTGCGTGAGAACCATAGTGGTATGGAAACTCAGATTTCTGACGAGAAGAAGATTTATCTTCTTCTGGTTGCGTGAGAACCATAGTGGTATGGAAACCTTGCTTTGTCAAGTTTTGAGGGCATCTCCGGATTTCGTTGCGTGAGAACCATAGTGGTATGGAAACATGCTTGGTCTGACTCGCTACTTTTTGATAACCAAGTTGCGTGAGAACCATAGTGGTATGGAAACGTTATCCTTTGCGGTTGTGGAAAACTCATATAGCACCGTTGCGTGAGAACCATAGTGGTATGGAAACGGTTTTTTACATGAAAAAAGGCTGGACACCTCCAAGTTGCGTGAGAACCATAGTGGTATGGAAACACCAAGCATCAAACTCTTCTTGCCCGATTCCTCTTGTTGCGTGAGAACCATAGTGGTATGGAAACTTTTATTGTTTGATTGGATAGATTACACGTATTGAGTTGCGTGAGAACCATAGTGGTATGGAAACACACCTTCAGCTCATGAAACATCTGAAACTTTGATACGTTGCGTGAGAACCATAGTGGTATGGAAACATATCCGGATCTAGTCGTAGTCTCCACATTATCCTTGTTGCGTGAGAACCATAGTGGTATGGAAACGATGAGGTCGCTGCGAAACCTTCCCTCTATATCCGGATGTTGCGTGAGAACCATAGTGGTATGGAAACCAACAATGAATTGCTCACCGCCACCGGCCCTCCCGGCTGTTGCGTGAGAACCATAGTGGTATGGAAACGTGTCTGCGAATACGAGATAATGGATCATATTTTCAGTTGCGTGAGAACCATAGTGGTATGGAAACGAAAGCGTCCAGCCTTCAGGTGTTCCGTTTCTCTGCGTTGCGTGAGAACCATAGTGGTATGGAAACCTCTATGGCCTTGATTGCATTTCGCAAGTATGCAAGCGTTGCGTGAGAACCATAGTGGTATGGAAACGCAAACTTTGGGAACACAACTTCAAGCGGCTCGTTAAGTTGCGTGAGAACCATAGTGGTATGGAAACAAGTTGAGCTGCTGTGATTAGGGCTGCAAGGAACGACTGGTTGCGTGAGAACCATAGTGGTATGGAAACCTTCGACCGCAGCGATCTCTGGCAAGTGTTTCAGCACGTTGCGTGAGAACCATAGTGGTATGGAAACGTTATCTGCTTTGAAGGTCGCCTTGTCAAATTTCTTTGTTGCGTGAGAACCATAGTGGTATGGAAACGGGCTTTTGCGCTCTGCAAACTTTGGGAACACAACTGTTGCGTGAGAACCATAGTGGTATGGAAACTTATATGCTTCTGTTATTAGGTGCTTCCACATATCACGTTGCGTGAGAACCATAGTGGTATGGAAACTAGTCTCCACATTATCCTTGCGCCGTGCCTGTTGCGTTGCGTGAGAACCATAGTGGTATGGAAACAGATTGCTGGGCCGGAATAAAGTACGTCCCGGAATCGTTGCGTGAGAACCATAGTGGTATGGAAACTGAAATCCTTGATTACGTAGCCTTTCTTGCCGTTCATTGTTGCGTGAGAACCATAGTGGTATGGAAACCGTTGTCGCCTGTCATGTATGGGCTGGCAAGTATGTTGGTTGCGTGAGAACCATAGTGGTATGGAAACTTGGCCGTCCCGAACGTGTCTCACCAATGCGGACGTTCGTTGCGTGAGAACCATAGTGGTATGGAAACTCAATTATCGAAAGGCATGAGCTCGAGAAGAGGCTGGGTTGCGTGAGAACCATAGTGGTATGGAAACGTAACATCGAATCGTGGAAGAGACAGGAAAACGGAGCGTTGCGTGAGAACCATAGTGGTATGGAAACGAAACTTGATGAGTTACAACCGTTGGGCCGATGGGGGTTGCGTGAGAACCATAGTGGTATGGAAACGGATACTTGCTATTGCCTGGACTGTCTTCCCTAGGCCCGTTGCGTGAGAACCATAGTGGTATGGAAACCGAAATGATTGTTAAAAATTACAACAGCAAAT
Source organism: Mesotoga sp. Brook.08.105.5.1 (assembly GCF_002752635.1). Classification (NCBI taxonomy): domain Bacteria; kingdom Thermotogati; phylum Thermotogota; class Thermotogae; order Kosmotogales; family Kosmotogaceae; genus Mesotoga; species Mesotoga sp. Brook.08.105.5.1. Next base: position 18,493 of record NZ_AYTW01000059.1, on the reverse strand, counting down.
GAGTGTTGCGTGAGAACCATAGTGGTATGGAAACCCTTGGTGTATGAAAGACTGAAAGCCCCCTAACCATGGTTGCGTGAGAACCATAGTGGTATGGAAACACGTTGAGAACCAAACTTTCATAAAGAACCTCTGATTCGTTGCGTGAGAACCATAGTGGTATGGAAACGCCTTTTCATCTGCCAAGCTCTGAACACAGTCATGTTGCGTGAGAACCATAGTGGTATGGAAACGTGATTTTCGATCCACTTCTGCATCTTTCTTGTCTGAGTTGCGTGAGAACCATAGTGGTATGGAAACAATTCTCTCTCTGGCAGTTCATCAAAGCTGCATCTTGTTGCGTGAGAACCATAGTGGTATGGAAACGTTCTACACCGTTTTCAATTATCGCCGATGTCGAGTTGCGTGAGAACCATAGTGGTATGGAAACGAGATTTGGCAAAAGAGCACAAATGCTCACCACAAAGGGTTGCGTGAGAACCATAGTGGTATGGAAACTAGAGAGGGACGTTTACACGTCCCCTACCATCAACCCGTTGCGTGAGAACCATAGTGGTATGGAAACCTTTATTCTTCGTCTTCTGTGACTTCATCAGGTTCTGTGTTGCGTGAGAACCATAGTGGTATGGAAACTTGATGGAATAGGACTTAAACCACATCACCTTGTAGAGTTGCGTGAGAACCATAGTGGTATGGAAACGAATTTTGGTTCCGTTAGCCAAGGTTAAGGCCGTGGTTGCGTGAGAACCATAGTGGTATGGAAACACTCAAGTTTGCAAGCATTACGGCAATCTCTCCACGTTGCGTGAGAACCATAGTGGTATGGAAACTTATCGTCCACGGTAGTGCCGTCAGAGGATTTTCTACGTTGCGTGAGAACCATAGTGGTATGGAAACCTATATGTCTGTTGGTGACGTTGATAGCGCACGCGGTGGTTGCGTGAGAACCATAGTGGTATGGAAACCCATTATACTGCGGGCATATTCATTGGGGTTACTCTGGTTGCGTGAGAACCATAGTGGTATGGAAACTCCAGAAGACACTTACTATGTCATCGTCGTCATCGCTCGTTGCGTGAGAACCATAGTGGTATGGAAACGTATGCAAGTAAGTTTATATGGGATGAGAGATGATTGAGTTGCGTGAGAACCATAGTGGTATGGAAACCATAATCCAGAGTAGTAGCAGTATTCCCAAGCACTTGAGTTGCGTGAGAACCATAGTGGTATGGAAACACTACATGGGAAAGACTGCGTGAGCTGAGCGATAGGAGTTGCGTGAGAACCATAGTGGTATGGAAACTCGGGGTGGTTAGAAAAGGAATTAGACGGAGTTTGGTTGCGTGAGAACCATAGTGGTATGGAAACACACACTGCAGACAAAGAAAGGTCTGACCTTCACGAGTTGCGTGAGAACCATAGTGGTATGGAAACCTGGTACTTACAGGAATTCATACTACCGCAGCGCCAAGTTGCGTGAGAACCATAGTGGTATGGAAACACGCGTTAAGGATGCTAAAGGTTTCGGTACGGAGCGGTTGCGTGAGAACCATAGTGGTATGAATCGCTGCCTTCGGCAGGACGCTGTGCCGGGAAGATCATCCCGGGAAGTGATGCGCCGAGAACCATTGGCGGACGCAATGCCCGGAGAAACATCCGGGGATGCATGGCTGGCTTCGCCAGGAGGGAGAACCTTTCTAGGAGCAGGACGTTAGGTTGTATGAACCAACTCAACTGGTCATCCTGACGTGCTCTTGGTCAGGATCTGGTCTTTGATCTTATCGGAGGACGGGTCCTTGTTCTTGGACGGTCAACGGAGGACGGCTCTTATATGAACCATAGTGGTATGGAAACTATGCACGTATATACACACAAGAACTCTTGTATGCATGTTGCGTGAGAACCATAGTGGTATGGAAACCTGTAGTATTGGCGCATGTACGCTCTGCGAGCCACTTGTTGCGTGAGAACCATAGTGGTATGGAAACAATAGCATCATATATATCCGTAGTAAATATCCTGGTTAAGTGAGAACCATAGTGGTATGAATCGCTGCCTTTGGCAGGACGCTGTGCCGGGAAGATCATCCCGGGAAGTGATGCGCCGAGAACCATCGGCGGACGCAATGCCCGGAGAAACATCCGGGGACGCATGGCTGGCTTCGCCAGGAGGGAGAAGCTTTCTAGGGGCAGGACATTAGGTTGTATGAACCAACTCAACTGGTCATCCTGACGTGCTCTTGGTCAGGATCTGGTCTTTGATCTTATCGGAGGACGGGTCCTTGCTCTTGGACGGTCAACGGAGGACGGCTCTTATATGAACCATAGTGGTATGGAAACATGAATTCTTCGGTATCTTTTACGCTCTGTCTTACTAAGTTGCGTGAGAACCATAGTGGTATGAATTGCTGCCTTCGGCAGGACGCTGTGCCGGGAAGATCATCCCGGGAAGTGATGCGCCGAGGATCATCGGCGGACGCAATGCCCGGAGAAACATCCGGGGACGCATGGCTGGCTTCGCCAGGAGGGAGAACCTTTCTAGGGGCAGGACGTTAGGTTGTATGAACCAACTCCACTGGTCATCCTGACGTGCTCTTGGTCAGGATCTGGTTTTTGATCTTATCGGAGGACGGGTCCTTGCTCTTGGACGGTCAACGGAGGACGGCTCTTATATGAACCATAGTGGTATGGAAACCTACTTTAGGTGTTTCTAGGTCAATTGCATTGAGATGGTTGCGTGAGAACCATAGTGGTATGGAAACCCAAAACCCATCTTTAAACCTGTAAACTGCATTTCTCGTTGCGTGAGAACCATAGTGGTATGAATCGCTGCCTTCGGCAGGACGCTGTGCCGGGAAGATCATCCCGGGAAGTGATGCGCCGAGAACCATTGGCGGACGCAATGCCCGGAGAAACATCCGGGGACGCATGGCTGGCTTCGCCAGGAGGGAGAAGCTTTCTAGGGGCAGGACGTTAGGTTGTATGAACCAACTCAACTGGTCATCCTGACGTGCTCTTGGTCAGGATCTGGTCTTTGATCTTATCGGAGGACGGGTCCATGCTCTTGGACGGTCAACGGAGGACGGCTCTTATATGAACCATAGTGGTATGGAAACTACTTTCTTACTAAACAGAAATCCAACTCAAGCATTCTAATAACCAACTTCAATTTAACTTAAGAGTATTATGTTAAATTCATCTGTTCTCTTCTATCCCACTCCTGGTAAAGGCTTCATTCGAAACCATAACTCTTCTGTTTGCTCTCTTCGATTTTGTATTTTACATAATATGTGATATTATCTACTTATGTTAAATAATTGAATTCAGACACGGAGGCCTCAAATGGCATCAGTTTACCTGGAGAAGGTTATGCCCGAAAACAATATGAGAAGGTTCTATTTCATAAGTGACGAACGCCAGAGTACCTTTACCGGGTATCCGGTTACCATCATTTTCGGCAGGATCTCCGAGCGCGCCTCATTCGTGACCAAAATATTCCCGAGCGAGGCTATGGCTACCAGATATGTACGTAAGCAGCTCAGGATAAGACATAGGCACCATTACTCAGTGGTTAAACCGAGGTATTTGAGGGATAGGCAAGACTCCAAGCCGGTCCAGCTCGGGCTATTTCCTTTCTAAACGCCCCATTCTGAGCTTTTGATGGTGCTAATACATATATGAAGGTGCAGCAAGAGAAAATGCGTTAGAGAGCGTTTTACGAGGTGTAGTTATGAAGGAAGTCCAGCCGATACGCGATTCGAAGAAAATCGATGCGATGAAGGCTATTATGAAGGGTGAATCAAACTACAGGGATCTCCTTCTGTTCACTCTGGGTATTAACACCGGACTGAGAATCTCAGATATTCTCGCCCTTAAGTGGAGCAGTTTCATTAACGGTGGTGGAAGACTGCTGAAGTCAGGAGACCAGTTGAATGTTGTGGAGATTAAGACCAAAAAGATAAAGAGCTTTATGATAAACAGGTCGGTCGCCGAAGCGTTGAAACTCTACTACGATTCCCTGGGAAGTCCCAATCCTGATGATCCTGTATTCTCATCCCGTAAGACAGCTGACGGCACGCTACAACCAATAACAAGAATAGCCGCCTGGCAAATGTTAAATAGATACGCCAATATGGTTGGTTTGGATGATGGGATCGGAACACATACACTTCGAAAAACGTTCGGCTACCACCTGTACAAAAAGGGCGTGGCTCTGGAATACATTCAAAAGATGTTGAACCATTCTTCTCCGGCAATAACTCTGCGCTATATAGGAATTACCCAGGAGCAGCTGAACGATATCTATGTGGAACTGAATTTATAACAGCCGGCTACTCCGTGCCCGGCGCTCACAGCCGCAGTAAAGGCTAAAACATAATCAGGGTAAAGCCCTTGCAATACGGAGGCCCAGACCGCTGCTCGTGGCAGTGGGCGAGACGCTGTCGCGGTAAGCTACACATACGAAAGACATTCTGCAGTACCAACTGCCACCGCGAAACACCCGACAGGAACCAATGCTGTTGTATGGATTTGTTTGTGGGGAACTAGAGTAGTCTCTAAACACATCCGAACACCACTCCCATACATTGCCGCTCATATCGTACAGACCCAGTTCGTTAGGTACCTTAGTCCCTACTTCCTGTGTCATGCTTTTTGAGTTAGAAGCATACCAGGCAACATCGTCTGCATTATCGCTACCAGAATATTTGTATCCCTTGCTCTTGTTTCCTCCCCTTGCAGCGTATTCCCATTCGGCTTCAGTAGGTAACCTGTAACCAACCACGTCAGTTATGTCTGTAGTCGTCTTTCCATATTTGTCCAGGAGGTTACCTTTATCATCATACGACTTAGGAATTCCTTCCTTTTCACTCAACCAGTTGCAGTAGGCTGTTGCATAGTTCCAGCTCACGTTTATTAACGGTCTCCTTCCTCTTCCCCATTTTTCCCATTTTTCGCTATCCGGTTTGCTTTTTCTTGTCGCACTCCAGAAGATATCATATTCTTCAAAAGTCACTGGATACTTGCCTATGTAGAAGTCATATGTGAGCGTAACCTCATGCGTTGGCCTCTCGTATGGGAAACCGTCTCCCCATGTGTCTCCCATTATGAAGCTTCCTCTCTCGACATGGATTAGCTCGTCTCCGTTTGTTGTTCTTTTTTCTCTTTCCTCAACAATCCGTTCATGGGATATTGCCTTATGCGTTTCTACAAACTTTTGTTCGATTACTTGAGATTTCTCGGTTGTTATTACAGTTTCCTTTTCGCTTATTATCCGCAGAGCCAAAGCGATGCTTTCCACTGCCCATCTGGATATATCTTCTTTCAGTCCAAAGTTATCATGTATCTTTCTTATGAGTCTGCTCATCTCTATTCTTATCGTCTTTCTCTTGCTTGAATCTATAAGCTCTCTATGTATTCCTTCTCTCAGGCACTGGGTGATTGCAAATATCTTTCCCCTTGATTCTTCAGGACAGAAGTCTTTAAGGAGACTATTCACCTTTTTTGGGTTTTTTAGTATGTCTGCTCCATACTCTTGGACTATTCTGATTAGTTGTTCCCTTAATAGATCTTTCATCATGTTCACCTTTCGAGTGAAGTTATGTGAAACAAATCATTTCAACTTATTGGTCTTCTAGTGCTTGCGGGCTACTCCGTGCCCGGTGCTCGGAGACTCAGCAAAGGGCAAAAATGTAAAAAGGCTAAAGTGTAAATCAGAACACCGTCCTGCAAATACGGAACCCGATGTTGACGTCCGTGCTAGTGGGCGAGTTGCCTCTGCGACGCGCCACACGTGCGTCCGGCGAACTGTAGCCCCAGCCCCAGCTACCGCCACGAATCACCCGATCGGAACCACTATTGTTGTACGGATTCGTCTTTGGAGTGTTATAGTAATAGGTGTTATTATACCAATCACTGCACCACTCCCACACGTTTCCAGACATATCGTACAGCCCCAGCTCGTTAGGTGCTTTATTACCAACTTCCTGCGTCTTGCCCCCCGAGTTTGCAACATACCAGGCAACCTCATCTACTTTATAGCTCCCGGAATACTTGTATCCTTTACTCTTGTTTCCACCTCTTGCTGCATATTCCCACTCTGCCTCTGTCGGTAGTCTGTAGCCTACTACTTTCGACGGGTCAGTAGTTACTATTCCATCTTTGTCCAGCAAATTGCCATTAGTGTCATAAGCTTTCGGGAGTTTCTCTTTCTCACTCAACCAATTACAGTAGGCTATCGCATCCCACCAGCTGACCCTCATAACAGGTCTCTGTCCCCTGCCCCAGCCTTCGTCATCAGGTTTATTTCTGCCAGTGTCATCACAGAAAGCGTCGTACTCGTCGAATGTAGTTTCATACTTGCCAATGTAGAAGTCGTAGGTAAACGTGACCGTATGGGTTGGTTTTTCATCACCGTATCCACCACCCCACGTGTCACCCATCGTGAAGCTGCCTTTCTCCACAAACACCCTCTTTGGAACAATATCAGATGGAATATAGCTCGGAGGGTTCTTCGTTGTAAATTCCCACAATGGTCCTTTAGAAATTCCGCCATGTACATCTTTGGCAACAATTTGCCAGTAATATGTTGTACCGAATTTCAGTTTTTCTTTGGTCAAAGTGGTTAGATAATGATCCGAAAGAATCAATGAGGGTTCTGTATCAACTCCAAGATATACATCATATAACAGCAGCTTGTCATCTGGATCTTCACAGAACCATTTAAGTTCCGCAAATACATCTCGATCGGTTTCTTTAAGAAACACTTCAGAACTGGGATCAATAACTGGTGGTTTGTTAGCCTTTGTGATAAAAGTATTTAGTGGTCCTTCGGTTTTTGCCCCAAAGGAATCAAAGACCACGATTTTCCAGTAGTGTGTTGTTCCCCTGGTCAAATCATTCAAGACAAAATTCTTGTTGGTGGTCTCGCCTATCTGATTCATGGAATCTGCATCTACTCCCAGATATATTGCATAAGTCAAATTGTCATTGTCAGGATCTGTGCAGTCCCATTCAAGTGTTAAACAATCCGGTAAGTTTTCCATTCCGTCTTCAGGAATAATATTAAATGGTTCAATCGGAGGCCTGTTTGCCATAGTAGTAAAAGAATACACAAGACTTTCGCTGACTTCGCCATAACTATCCGTCGCAACTATTTTCCAGTAGTATGGTTTTCCTCTTTGCAATTCTTTTACAATGTATTCGTTCGAAGTGGTATGTGATTTCACTGGCTCTAATGAATCAGGCTTGTCACCAAAATAAACATCACAAGTTATAGAATCTCCATCCGCATCCGTAACTTCCCACTTCAGGATCAACTCTTCCGCAAAAACATCATCACTGTCGTTTTGAGGATATACAAATGCAATCTCCGGACCACGGTTCTCTTGAACCGTGAAGGAATATCGTTCACTTGTTGTTCTCATGCCATATTTATTAACTGCCGTCACTCTCCAGGAATAAGTCTTACCACGTTCTAGCTTGTAGAATCTTGCATTGCTAAACGAAGTCGTATACACTTTACCATCGAACTGAAGTTCATATTGCAGAGGATTATCAAGTGACTCCCATACTAGCTCAACTACGATTTCATCAGGGCAGACAGATTTGTCTATGGGATATGTTGGACGTGGCTTAAGGGGCGGATCTGCTTTTGGTATTTCAACATCTAGAATTATAATCTCTCCCTTATCAGGGATATAAAGAGATTGTGTTTTACCACCATATAGTTCTTTGAACAACTCGATCTCATAGGTCTTTCCCACATCAAGAATAATCTGCCAGGGTGTTGTCTGTTCTAGCCATTCCTTGTCAATTCGAATAGCTGCATTGGAAGGTTCGGATGTTATCCTTACTGCCCTTTTCCCCGGATTAGCTTCTAGATCTATTCGCTTTGATTCATACGTGCTTTGGAAAACTACCTCTAGTTCATACTTTTCAATTAGCTCTCCATCGAGTGTTATTAAGTGATTGCCAACATCCAGATCGAAGATGGTCAACTCCCCTGATTCGAGGGTTCCTTCAAGCTTGCCATCTATATAAACGCTCGCCGTTTTCGCCAGGTCATTTGCAGCAACTATTTTAAGAAAGCAACTACTTTCATTTGTAGCGGCCAATGAAGTTGTCACTGTGATTACACTGAACAGTATCAGAAAAGATAGCTTCTTTAGCATTGTACTTTTCATATCTCCACCTCTAAGAAAACCCTATTGTGTCTTTATAACAGCAATTACAAATAGACTAAAAAGGAAATTACAACTTCTGTTTTTGGTTAGATGACATTAAAATTCAACAGATTATTCGTTGAAAGCCGGAATCGTTATAAATTCAACAGGCAGAAAAGACATATCAATCTCCCTGCCTGCAAAATACTCCTTCAATAGACCCAGACCCGAAACAAGATAATCGTAATCGCCCAACACTTCAATTACTATTGGCATAATTTGAGTTGGTTCATCATCGATTATCACGGTTGCCCCAACGCAGCGTACGTATGTATATGGCAGTACTCTCTTCCCGTTTAACGAAATCTTCGTGGCTCTCAAAGCGTATATTTCGTTCAAAATCATAAGGATATCGCTGTCATGGAGAATACTGCTTCCTTTGAAATCAGATTCAATCTTTATCTGTAAACCCTTGCCAAATTCTTTGGTGAAGTAATTCGATCCCTGGACAGCAGAACAAGCAGAAGAACCTGTTGTTATTAGTGAGATCAACGTGTTTTCTACAAGCCTTGTGTTTTCTCTTACCAGAATCTTCAATTCCTCTAAAGCCCATTCAAGAGAAACTATTTTCTCCTTTAGTACATCAACTTGACAAGAATCATCGCTGCTATTTTCATTACCAAAAAGAGAACCCGCTTTTGAATCTTCTGTAGACGTGCTGGCCTTAGTTGAAAACGTCCATAATGGTCCTACTGTAACTCCTCCATAATCATCTTTCGCTATTACTTTCCAGAAATATTGTGTTCCAGATTTTAATTCACTCACCAATAACTTAGAACTTGGAATTCCGATTTCCCTTGTACAAAGAGCATCTCCTTCTCCAAAAATAACATCATAGCTTAACCTATCACCTTCGGGATCTTCGCAAACCCATTGAAGAATTACAGCGTCCGGGTAATTATCAGTACCGTTTCCAGGGAATAGACATGATGGTTCGTTTGGTAGCATGTTCTGCAGTGTTGTGAAAGAGAACTCTTCACTGGAACTTCTCTTATCAAATTCATTTATGGCTGTTACCTTCCACGTGTACACTCTGCCTTTCTCAATTAGCTGAACAGGAATAACAGAACTTCGCGTTGTGTAGCTTTCCCCGTTGAAGTCAACTTCAAATTGCAGTGCTGTATCAAAGTGTTCCCACTCTAAAAACACCTCACCAATAGTCAAATCAGTTGCACCATTAGAAGGGTAAACAAGCCTCGGTTCATCTGGTGGGGTTGCTACCGGGACAGCAATATCCAGTACAATTACTTCACCTTTTTCCGATATGTCAAGAGTCTCGACAGTACTTCCGTGATTGTCTTTTAACAATTCGATCTCATACGTTCTACCTACTTCAAGCACAATCTGCCAGGGTGTCTTTTGACCAATCCAATCTTCATTAACTCTAATAAGGGCATTTGAAGGTTCGGAAATAATGCGCACTGCTCGCCGACCAGGAATAGCCTTCACATCTATTTGTTTTGATTCATAAGCATTCTCGAAAGCCACATCTATTTCCTGCTTCTCGATTAGTTTTCCATCAACCGTAATCTTGTGGGTGCCAATATCAAGATCAAAAATAACTAACTCTCCTAACTCAAGCAGCCCTTTAAGTTTTCCGTCCACAAACACAGTCCCGGTCTTTGCCAAATCATTGGCGGCAACTATCTTAAGCAGGCAACTCCCTTCGTTAGCAAAAACCGTTGAAGCTGAAACTATTAGTATTCCAAACATTAGTGTTAGGAATATTCTCTTTGAAAATCTGCTATTCATGGTTATCACCTTGTATGAAATACGCGCTTAGTAATCGAGCATTGCGTTCTCTCTTGATAATGCTCAAGTCTTATCAGACTTGTTCTTCACTGATTTTCTGATTAAAAGATGCACCTCTAAGATTTTTGTAATAAGTCTTTTCCTTATAGATCTCTATAGATATTTCACCAGCCGGGTTCGCTTATACCGTTACCTTCTGAATCAGTCCAGATCATATACACCTGCGTGCTAATCCCGAAAGAAGTCATATACCCAGTCACAACCAGTCCGCCGTCAGATGTCTCGACGACGCTTTCTCCAGAATCATCCCTTGTACCGCCAAAGTTCTTCTCCCAGAGAAGGTTGCCGGTTGAATCTGTCTTCAACAAATACACCTGGTTGTTATTCTCGAAAGAAATCGTATGCCCGGTCACAACCAGTCCGCCGTCAGATGTCTCGACAACGCTGCTCCCAGAATTACCTCTAGAAGTACCGTGCCCTTTCTCCCATAGCATATTTCCTTTTGAATCGGTTTTCAGTAGATACACCTGACTTCTATTTCCAAAAGAATACGTATCACCGGTCACGACAAGTCCGCCGTCAGATGTCTCGACGACGCTGTGTCCAGAATCATTCCTTGTACCGCCAAAGTTCTTCTCCCAGAGAAGGTCTCCGTTTGAATCGGTTTTCAACAGATACACCTGATTGCCATTTCCAAAACAATCCGTAAAACCAGTCACAACCAGACCACCATCAGATGTCTCGACAACGCTGTATCCTACATCACCACCTGTACCGCCAAAGTTCTTCTCCCAGAGAAGGTTGCCGGTTGAATCGGTTTTCAGCAGGTATACCTGCCAGCAATTTCCAAAAGACTCTGTATAACCAGTCACAACCAGTCCGCCGTCAGATGTCTCGACGACGCTGTGTCCATAGTCAATACTTGTACCGCCAAAGTTCTTCTCCCAAAGAAGGTCTCCGTTTGAATCGGTTTTCAACAGATACACCTGATAACTATTCCCAAAATAATCCGTATTACCAGTCACAACCAGTCCGCCGTCAGATGTCTCGACGACGCTGTGTCCATAGTCATCACTTGTACCGCCAAAGTTCTTCTCCCAGAGAAGGTCTCCGTTTGAATCGGTTTTCAACAGATACACCTGATCTCCATTCCCGAAAGAATTTGTATAACCGGTCACGACCAATCCGCCGTCATATGTCTCTACAACGCTAAGCCCACTGTCACTACTACTACCTCCGAAGACTATCGGTAGTCCGATGCATATTTCTGAAACGGTTGATTCTGCTTTAAGAGACTCTTGAGAATCAAATCCCATAACACCAAGATAGTAAGTCTTTGCATGATCAACGGGAACTGTCACGGGACTTATAACATCTGCAGTATAGAGCTCAGGAGTCTCAGTTTCGCCAAAATACAGATCGAACGATTCCAAAAGCCCATCTGGATCGTATGCGGTCCAGCTTATTGTGGCTTCATCGGCAAACCCCAGTGATTGCCTATCATAAGGTATCAAAGCTATTCTTTTGGAAGAGGTTGCTCCATCAATAAGAGAGGACTTGAACCCTGTATAGCTCACTGGACCCTTGCTAGAATCTTCATAATAATCGAATATCTTGCTCTTTATAGTACTTTCATTATCTGTGCCCCAGAAAGAATTAGTGATAGCCACTCTCTGGTTAGTGTCGTTGTAGACATTCCAGTCTCGATTACCATAAATATTGTTGTTTGAACAAGTCAAATTCTGGCCATCAACACTTGCAAAGCAGATACCTCTGTAGTTTCCCGTTACAAGATTATCCTGTATTGTCACTTCACTCGAAGTTGCTAACCATACCCCTGTTGCGAAACCTGAGAACACGTTGTGTGAAATCAAAGCCTGTCCGTCTATGTATACTCCCGAGTAGTCATCATAGAACGAAGAACAGAATTCACCTTCGAAGTTATTATTAACAGCAGTTATGGATGAACCACGAATCCCCTTTATACTTTCAGTAAATAAACATCCTTCTACTACGCAATTCGACCCACTGATTGCATGGTTGCCGTTACGAGCAAAAGAGGAATCTATTACTTCAAATCTGTATCCTTCTATGCCATAACTACCATTATCCAGGAAGTGGCAATTTTGAACTCTTGAGTTTGAACTTGAGTTATGAAGAGTGATTCCCGTTGAAGAGTTTTCTCCTATCAAAGTCTCATAGATCTCAATGTAGACTCCATTACTATAGATTCCCGTTCCTCCACTTGAAGATATAGTGCAGCCTCGGATTATCATTGTTCCATAGTTAGATATTCCTGTGGCATTAAGATGTATTGTACTATCAACTATAGTTGCGTTTGAGTTGCTTCCTAGAAGCACTCCATAATCAATGTTTGTTCTTATCTCACAGTTGCTGATTTCAATATTGCAGTTGCTGGATGTCCAGACACCATTGGCATTATGATGTATCGTGCTATTAACTATAGTTGCGTTTGAGTTGCTTCCTAGACGCACCCCGTAATCAATGTTCGTTCTTATCTCACAGTTGCTGATTTCAATATTGCAGTTGCTGGATGTCCAGACACCATCTTTCGCCATTTCAATAGTTGCGTGGCTTATCTTAGATGTTCCTTCACTCGAGGCAAACCTTATTCCTCCCCAGTCGCCTTTAAGCGCCGGAGTCTCGTTTGAAGTGAATAGTAAAGGCTCAGTTTCACTTCCTTCTGCAAATAGCTTTCCATAAACTATAAGATCGGCTGCATTCGTATCTTCCTGTCCGTTGTTATCAGGATCGGATATGTAGGTGAACCTAACCTCAACTCCCGGTTCTATTATCAGCTGCGCTCCAGATTCAACTACGATGTCTCCCGTGATTATGTATGGAGAGTTGGCCTTAGTCATGAGCGCATATCCGGAGATCATTCCTTCGAATTCTCCGCCAGGAATTAAATAATAGTCTGTGCTGAAAGAGTAGACTTCACTTGCCGTTTCAGCTCCGTGAGGATCTCTGGCCACTATCATCCAGAAGTATGTCTTTCCAGCAGTTATTTCTTGAACATGAAGACTTGTAGCTGATTGTGTAGCTATAACTTCCAGCGCTTCTATGTCTTCTCCGAAATAAACATCATATGTCAGAAGCTGGCCGTCCGGATCGCTGCAATTCCAGCTGAGCTCTACCGAAGTTGTATTGATTAACAGGGCAGCGTTTTCCGGAGATACCAGTTGCGGCTCTTCCGGAGGTCTGTTAGTGTTCTCAACAGTCAGCGTGAATGTCGTTTCAACCTCTCCTCCATTTCCGTCGGCTGCCTTTATCGTTACCTGGTATGTTCCGGCAGCATCGTAATTGGGACTGTAGGTATATTCGCTGCCAATAACCGTACCCACGCCTGAAATTACCGCGAAAACAAGGTTGTCTCCGTCAGGATCTTCGAAGTAATCAAGCAGTTCTAAGTTAAGCGTTTCTCCTTCCGCTATTGTCTGATCAGGTATTCCATCTGTAACGGGAGGTCTGTTAGTTTTCGTTACTTCGATTATGAATGTGTCTGTCATCATATTTCCCGCTGTATCTTCAACCGCTATATCAACTGTCTGGTTTCCAAGTGTTTCGAAATCCGGCGTGTATGAGTAGATTGAATCGGTTATCGTTCCCGGGGAATCAACCTCAAGTATGAACAACAGGCTGTCCCCTTCGGGATCGGATGAATAGTTTAGAAGATCCAGTTCCAATGTGTCACCTTGGGCAACCTGCTGATCGGGCACAGATATGAAGGGCGGTTCGTTTGGCTTATTCTTCCCATAGTTTCTTGCAAAGATTATGAAGTCAACAAGGTCTATCTCTCCATCCGGAGCACAGCTGTCGTATATTCCCGCCCATACTCCCTGGTATTTGTCCTCCGCAGGCGCAATATCGTATGTTTCAATATATTCGCCTTCTCCTCCAAGTACGCTTCCATAGCTTCTGGCAAACAATATGAAGTCTGGAAGATCCACCTTGTTGCTATTATCAAAGTCACCAATCAGTTTGGGACCACCTATAGTAATCTCACCATCATGAAACACTGTTTGGATTAGTCCGGTGTTTGCATCGCGTACCTCTCCCGATAGTCCAATCAATGTTTTTCCCTCTATGAGACTGGCCACGAAATGTATCTGGTAGATATATTCGCAATTGACACTCTTTGCCGAGTTGAAGGCCGAGGTTATCGTAATCGTGTTTTCGGTGTGTTGAACTATTAGTAGTCCCGTTCCGAATGAGTTTAGAGGAGTTACTCCTTGTTCTCCCTTAGATTTGTCAATGATTATGTATTGTGGATCGTAAGTTATGGTGATCTCAACTCCGGCAAATCCATTGACATTTTCAGCGTGAACGAGAAAGTAGCCATTAGAGGCTTTGTCTATGCTTCCGTCTACTATGCTTATACCATCCGGGAACGGAGGCTTTGCCTGAGTCTTTGGCGAAGGCATTTCAAGATATTTAGCAGAAGAAGATATCACCAGGTTCTTCAAGGTAGTGAAATTACCGTCTATTCTGGCTATCTCTTCCCCTTCCCTTATGTTTGCTGAAGTCGAGACTATTGCTATTCTCGTTGTGCCTTCATCGCTATGGGTTACTATCTTCAGGAGGGAATCGTCAACTGTTATAGCTTCTTCTTCAATAGAGGCTGCTACTATCACATCTATCCCCGTAAGCTCCTTCAGCGCCTTAATGGATATTGAGCCGTCATCATTCAGAATGAAGGAAACCTCTTCAGAATTAACTGCTTTCTGATCTAGTGAGAAACATCCCGCAATTACCAGAACCAGTAAACCAATGGCGACAAATCCGATTGCCCTTTTCATCCAACTACCTCCCCCGGCCACTTATCTACTCGCTTTCCCCTATTCCGGCATTACTTCACAATGAAAAGTCCCTGATCACTTGAATCAACTGGAATTTCAACCAAAGCAGTATCAACAAATGAGACACTGCTGAAAACCGCGGCAGTCCTTCCTGTTATAGCCTTTACCTTCACGTAGATAAACCAGAGATTCCCATCGGCAATGTTCTTTCCAGCAGAATTTTTGTAGGCTCCACTCAGATAAACGGTGGAACCGGTAGTATCCTTAAGTTTCATTATTGACAGGAAATCCGTACTAATAGCTTTGTATTCGCACCAGGGTTCGAAGTCTGCAAATGTTGCCTCGGGATTAGATGCAAGAAATTCGCTAAGGGTATGACCATCTCTATTCAGAAATTCCATGTAGTTTGTATCTATTTCTATTGCTAATTCAGAGCCCGCTACAATCCCGATGCCTCGTACCTGTACTGCAATCGTTGCTGGATCTGAAGGTTGCTTATCTAGTAGATTATCGATTATGTGTACGGATTTATCTGTAAGGACTTCTTCTACCGTAGAGAAAGCAATTACTCCAGAATCCGTTGTGACTGATCCATTTGAAGCGACGACTCTCCAGTAGAAGGTAAATCCCTTAATCACATCTGGATAATACTCCTCAAGAGTTGTTCCATACATGACCTTAATAAGGTTAGCGCTAGAGTATCCGAAGTAAACATCGTAGGTTACGGTTGCACCATTAGTATCAACAGCGTTCCATTCGAGCTTCACATCTACTGGCTGATTCACCGCTCCATTAACCGGTAGAAGTTTGTCGAATTCCGGCGCGTGATTCATTTCAAAATTGGCCACAAGATTACAGTCCTTAGTGGCAACAAATGTGTAGACCGGCTCTTTGCTTACTTCAACTGCATCTTCTGTCCAGTTTATGAAGTACTTCCCTAGATTAGGAGTAGCAATAACAGTTACTTCTTCTCCATGTAAGAAGGCCCCGCCCCCGCTAACTGATCCACCATCTATGGGATTTACGTCTAGAGTGATAGAGTAAGTTAGCCGTCTAAAGTTAGCAACAAGTGTTCTGTCCGCGGTTGCAGTAAATGAATAACTGGTATCTGTGCTCACCTGCAATTCATTCTCAGTCCAGCCGATAAATTCATAACCGGTGTTGGCTGTTGCTATTATTTCAACGGAATCTCCATGATTAAAGTTGCCTCCTCCGCTCACTGTTCCGCCAGTCTCAGGGATAGCAGAGACGTCAATAGTGTAAAGCTTTAACTTGAACTCGCCGTGGATAGTGTGATTTCTGGTAACGTTGTCAAAATCGTAAGTATTCACAGCGCCAACGGATACTCCGTCAACGATTACTTCCTTTATTTCACAGCCTTGATCTGAAGCAATAGTGAATTGCTTATCTTCGCCATGTTTTACTTCAACAATTCCATAGGGTATTACGGTACCACCGACTCCTGCAGTTGCTGTTAGTGTATAGGTCTTCAACTTGAAATTCGCCACAAGAGCTCTATCCGCGTTAGCTGTAAAGGAATAACTTGCATTTGTGCTAACCCGCACTCCATTATCTGTCCAGTCAATAAATTCGTAGCCTTCATTAGCTGTGGCTGTCAGATT
Source organism: Mesotoga sp. Brook.08.105.5.1 (assembly GCF_002752635.1). Classification (NCBI taxonomy): domain Bacteria; kingdom Thermotogati; phylum Thermotogota; class Thermotogae; order Kosmotogales; family Kosmotogaceae; genus Mesotoga; species Mesotoga sp. Brook.08.105.5.1. Next base: position 2,078 of record NZ_AYTW01000059.1, on the reverse strand, counting down.
TACCTGAGTTCCATGAACATAGTTACCACTACCTGTTATGTTTCCCCCATCCGATGGATTCGAAGACGCTTCAATGAAATACTGAGGAATGAAGTAAATTGAATAGTTAGAAGCTGTAACTGCATCCTCCGCAGTTACTGTAACAAAAGCAGTACCGGGAAGCTCAAGAACCTGCGTTATAGTGATAGTTGCATTTGGGTCATTTGCAGTAGCTGAAATCGTTGGCAAATAAGTAGATCCCGCTGGAAGAATAACTTCGTAGTTCAATTTATCATTCTTAAATCCCGGAACGGGTATCGCATTATATTCAAGGGCCTTCAAAGAAGAATCATTGTTCTTCTGTACGGCGAAGTAGATGTGATACGTGGTCACAGTTTCACCATCCAAGGCAGTTACAATTATCTTAGTTGTTCCGGGAATTGTTTCCGCGTTAATCACTTCGATTGTTACGCCTTCGATATTTGGAACAGTGCTTATCGTAGGTACTTCAGTTGTTCCTCTTGGAAGCTCAATCGTATATTCTGTTATTTCTGGATCAAAATTTGGGACTGAAAGAGAATTAAACAATAAAGCCTTCAGAGTAGAATCTTTCATAGTCTGAATAGATGGACACCCAGCAAGCATGAAGAGAAGTACGAAAATCACAAAAAGAGAACTAACTCGTTTCACTCTTGGCCTCCTTAACGAACTGCTCTATTTATTGCGAATTATCAAAATGATAATTGTTTACGCTAAAAGGCTTCCTCTCACTGATAGCCAGCAATTTTCAGATTCAAAATCAAACCAATAACATAATTCAGATAATACATTTAAATTCTATCAAATGTTACATTGATTACAAAACAATTTAGTATTCAAATCTGAAATTCAGAGAAACGCTGTACCACTTTTTGATATATCAATTTCTGGTACAGCGACTCTCCCAGGCGCTAATTTAAACGCGGGTAAGAATGACTTTGAGTCGCACATTGAAGATATACAGGATACAATTGGCGCATTTGTAGGGCTGAAAATGGAGTTCAGTCTAGATTGGGACTCCGAATATTTTACCGGCCTTGACCTAGCCTGGAAAATCGCGCGAGGTGAAGATGCGTATATGGATGATAAGGCTACTAAACACAATCTGCGTCAATGGAAAGATAGCCTCGGACAGATGATACAAAAAAATGAAAATGCCAAGGTTAACGGCACCATCCTACCTAGAAGCTATGTTTTTCAGCCTCTAACGCGCAAGTATCTGTTTGATAATGTTGCTGATTACGCCATGATAATGGCAGAAGTAAGATTAAGCTCCATGCTTGACAACTTTTTGAGCATAACAGAAGCCAGACTACTTGGTGGTTTCAAGCAGCGAGAGAGTATTGTGCGCGAAATTCAAAGCGATTCGGTCAAATGGTTAATAGGCGCTGATGGCAATTACATGATTAAAGGCAAAGACTACATCAGCATACTAAAAGAGAGAAACAGATGGTACTGGACCGATAACGTTAAGCGAACAAAGGGCAGAAATAAAATCTCATAGTTTGAAGATTGTTTGGAGAAAGGAACAATTAGAACAACCATTTATAGAAACCAAAAAATAGAAAGAATGGTTTACCGACTTTCTTTTTTTAACTCTTGAGTTTATCACTTAATCTTCTGAAAACAGCTGAACAAGCCAAAGTGTTTTCAGAAACGAAGAATTTTGCCACTACAAACTCTGTATTCAGAGAGTGAGTTCTTCTTGAGGCGTTACCTTGTCGGGTTGTGTTATCTTCATTAATGAAAGAATCTTCGAAGCAAGGGGTAGTGATTTGGCTTTCATGTAGTAACTTTGCTCACCATGGCTGAACTTCATCACTTTGAGTGAGTTTATCGCTCGTTGTATCTCCTGGGTTGAAGTGTGTATTCCTTTCTTTCTCATTCTGAACTCAAGCTCTCTTTGCACCAAGAATGCAAGGAAACATACAACGAAATGACCCTTTATCCTTCTTGGTGTCCAGTGGAACATCGGTCTCACTTCATTTCTGGCATGTCTCTACCTTCGAGTATTGATGCTCGCATTCCCCTGAGTGCATAAGTTGCAGGGGATAGTTTAC